>NZ_JABUMQ010000700.1:0-1001 GCF_013336645.1 Myxococcus sp. CA039A
CGCTCCGCGGTGCTTCGGTCGAACAGGTCGGTGTTGAACTCGAGCAGGCCGCCGATGTCGTCGCCGAAGTCACCGCAGAGCAGGGACAGGTCGAACTTGGCCGTGCCGCTGTCCACCTGCATCGGCTCGAGCGGACTCTTCTCCTCACCGTCCTCCGGCCCGGCCGAGCGGCCCGTGTTCTGAAGAGCGAACATGACCTGGAAGAGCGGAGACCGGCTCAGGTCGCGCTCGGGCTTCAGCTCGTCGACGAGCTTCTCGAAGGGCACGTCCTGGTGAGTGTACGCGCCGAGCGTCATCTCCTTCACCTGGGTCAGCAACTCGCGGAACGTCATCTCCCCCGTCAGTCGTGCGCGCAGCGCGAGCGTGTTGACGAAGAAGCCGACGATGCCCTCTATCTCCGAGCGCTGCCGATTCGCGATGGGCGAGCCGACGACGATGTCGTCCTGGCCCGAGTAGCGAGCGAGCAACACCTGGAACGCGGACAGCAGAGCCATGAAGGGCGTGACGCCTTCACGCAGGCACAGCGCGCGCAGCTCGGCGGTGAGCTGCGAGCCCAGCTCGATGGGGAGCGTGCCGCCGTTCGCCGTCTGAACGGGAGGACGCGGCCTGTCGGTGGGCAGCTCCAGTGCGTGGGGAGCCCCGGCGAGCTGACCTCGCCACCAGCTCACCTGCTTGGAGAGGGCTTCGTCGCGCAGCCAGCCTCGCTGCCACGCCGCGTAGTCCGCGTACTGAAGCTCCAGCGGCGCGAGCGGCGAGGGGAGTCCCTGGGCAAACGCGGCGTAGAGCGCTCCGACTTCCCGCGTGAGGATGCCGCTGGACCAGCCGTCCGAGACGATGTGGTGGACGGTGACGAGCAGGATGTGGCGCTGCTCGGAGAGGCGAAGCACGGAAGCACGGAGCAGCGGGGCCTGGGAGAGCTCGAACGGCTTCTGCGCTTCGAGTTGGGCCAGTCGCCGCGCTTCTGTCTCACGCGAGGCTTCGGGCACGGCCTCCAGGTCCGT
>NZ_JABUMQ010000701.1:0-995 GCF_013336645.1 Myxococcus sp. CA039A
GGTCAAATCGCTGTCGGCGTCTGCTTGCTCAAGAGCGGATACGCGGGAGAATAGATTCGTTAAGTCATTCATACCGTCGGCCATCAGGTAAACACCTCCTGCGCTTCGTAAGAGGCTACAATATCCTGTGGCGTAAATGACACGGACACCCGGTTGATGCGGCATTGTGCTGTAAAGCCGAACGACGAAACGGTGACGGTTGTGAGTTGCCCCGGATTCAGCGTCCAGGTGCGGGATTGCCACGATGGGAGGCGAACCAAGCCTTTGGTGCGCTTGAGTGCCGCCCGACCCCGTTTGCGCGCCGCTGCTCGGTCCGTAATTTTTTTGTCGCGGATCGCCTTTTCGTACAGCCCGTACGTCGCCACGCTCGCCGAATCTTCGAAAAAGTCGATGATCTGCACCGTCGGGCGGTAGCGGAATCGGAGCAGAACACCGGAGGGGAGCGGTCCGGCGGTTCGCTTGAGCACGCGGTTCTTCTTGTCGTAAGTGTAGTCCTTTTCGCTTCCGACGCCTTTGTCCACTTCAATCGTCTTCTGCACCCCGTTTTCCCACACGTCTGGATAGTTCGGCTCGTAGGCAAGTGAGAACACGGAGTTGTTACCGTCTCCGGTCCAATATTGCTCGGTGTATGTGCCCGCCGCCGATTTCGCTCCGATCACCCATACGCGGTTTGCAAGATCCATAGCGGTGGTTCGGAGCTGGAACGAATCTCTGAGGATGGAGCCCTGCAGCTTCCCGGACAGAGAGGCGTCGAAGTTGATCTCTGAAACACCGTCATAGCTCGCGAAAAAGTGCAGTTTGTCGTCGTGGTCCAGGTGCCAATATGCCCCGGCGATCTCCGCAAGTTTTTGAATCGCCTCACCCAACGTGTCGTAGTCAAAACGCATCGTTTCGAGAGTTCCGCCGATGTCATTGACAAGCGAAGTGTCCACCCACGGCGCAAACTGCGCGATCAAGTCGAGAAGAATTTGCTTGGCTGTTTGGTTCTCGTATAC
>NZ_JABUMQ010000702.1:0-981 GCF_013336645.1 Myxococcus sp. CA039A
GCTGGGGATATTGAAGGCGGGGGCGGCGTACGTACCGCTGGACACGAAGTACCCGGCGGAGCGGCTGGGGTACATGGTGGAGGATGCGAAGGTGGTGCGGGTGCTGACGCGGGCGAGTCAGCGCGCGGTGCTGCCGGAGCGGGCGCGAGAGTTGGCGCTGTGCGTGGACGAGGAGGCGGGGGAGATAGGGAGGAGGCCGGACATGGCGCCCCCGAGGGCGGTGCCACCTGGAGGCACCTGCTACGTGGTGTACACGTCGGGGAGCACGGGGAAGCCGAAGGGGGTGGCGCTGTCGCACGCGGCGCTGTGCAACCTCTTGCTGTGGCAGCGAGCGCACTCGGTGAAGGCGGAGGCTGTGACGTTGCAGTTCGCGTCGCTGAGCTTCGACGTGTCCTTCCAGGAAATCTTCTCGACGTGGAGCGCGGGAGGAGCGCTGGTGGTGCCGCCGGCGGCGCTGAGGCAGGACGTGCCGGCGCTGCTGGACTTCATGGTGAGTCACCAGGTGGAGCGGTTGTTTCTGCCCTTCGTCGCGCTGCAGGCGCTGGCGGACGCGGTGGCGCACGGGGCGAGTGTGCCCACGTCATTGAGGGAAGTGGTGACGGCGGGAGAGCAGTTGCAGGTGACGCCGGCGGTGGTGGCCTTCTTCGAGAAGTTGCCGGGGTGCGTGCTGGAGAATCAGTACGGCCCGTCGGAGACGCACGTGGTGAGTGCGCACCGGTTGAAGGGGCCGCCGGGGAGCTGGCCGAGACTGCCGCCGATTGGAGTGCCGCTGCCGGACACGAAGCTGCTGGTGTTGGACGGGCAGGGGAGGCTGTGTCCGATTGGAGTGGCCGGAGAGCTGTACATCGGCGGGGCGCAGCTGGCGCAGGGGTACCACGAGAGGGCGGAGCTGACGGCGAAGCGCTTCGTGCCGGATGGGTACGCGAGGGAGGCGGGGGCGAGGCTGTACCGGACGGGAGACAGGGCGAGGTGGAGAGGGGA
>NZ_JABUMQ010000703.1:0-980 GCF_013336645.1 Myxococcus sp. CA039A
ATTATATCAGCGGGCTTCTCGGGGCCGTTAAGACGAAAACCGTTAACAGCGAGATCATGTTTTGGGGCGGCGTGCGAAAGGTGGTCATCCTCGCCGTCGTTGCGTTGGCCGTCATGCTTGACCAGCTCGTCGGCAATGATGCGCCTGTGTTCAGGACACTAGCCCTGTACTTTTACGTCGGCCGGGAGGGTTTGAGTATCGTCGAAAATCTCGGGATTCTGGCCGTCCCGCTGCCGGGGTTCGTCGGAAAGGTGCTCGCGCAGCTGCAGGAGAAAGGTGAGCAGAAATGAGCCTTTGGCGCGAAGAATTCATCCCGGTCAACCCATTCAGCCGCCCCGGGACACCTTTGCGTTTGGTCCGTAATATCGTCATCCACTACACCGCGAATCCCGGAGCGTCGGCGGCCGCGCATGTCCGATATTTCGGGCAGACATTGGCACGACAGGACCCGAACGACGACAAGGAAGACCGTTACGCCTCCGCGCACCTGTTCGTCGATCCGGGTGACGCTGTACTCATCATCCCGCTGATTGAGATGGCCTACCACGCAAGCCAGGCCAACCCGTATAGCATCGGCGTCGAAATGTGTATCGAGGCAGATGGTTCGTTCCATCCGGATACGGTCCGGCGGACGGTGCAGATCGTCGCGGAGCTCTGCAAGCGGTACGGCCTGAATCCGCTGCGGGATGTGATCCGGCATTATGACGTAACCGGGAAAATCTGCCCGAAGCCGTACGTCGACGACCCGGCAGCTTGGGAGGCGTTTCGGCAGGCGGTGGATCGAAACTTGCAAGGGGAGGAAGACGATACGATGAAACTGGAACAATGGCAATGGAAGATGCTTGGTGATGCGCTGGATGGGCTGTACAGGAAAGGCGTCATCAGTGATTATACATGGGCAGAGAAAGCGTATAAGGGTGAGATTACGCAGACGGAGCTTTCCTGGCTGAACGCGATCGTGTTTGCGCGAAAAAACGGAG
>NZ_JABUMQ010000704.1:0-968 GCF_013336645.1 Myxococcus sp. CA039A
CCCTCCCAACAATGCGTCGCCCCCGTGTACGTCAGAACATTTCAACCGGACGGTCCCATGACGCGTGACGCGACGCGCGTCGGGGCCTGCTGCCAACATGGGAGAGCCCTGGATTCCCCAGGTTCCTGGAGCCGGCCGAGGGGCTGGCTCATGAAGAGGTTTTCATGACGACGAACCGACTCTCTCTCCTCTCCCGGTGGCGCGCGGCGCTGTGCCTGCTGGCCGGGCTCGCCGTGGGCCTCTCGTCGGCCTCCGCGCGCGCGGCGGACGAGGTGAAGCTGCTCAAGGCGGTGAGCACCGTGGGCACCCGCTACGGGCAGACGTGGCAGGACGTCACGTACTTCGTGGTGGTGAAGAACCTGGCCTACGAGAAGCAGGTGGCCATCCACGACAAGCAGCCCGACGGCACCTGGACGGACCTGGCCGCTTCCTACGCGGGCGATGCGGGCGCGGGGCTGGAGCTGTGGAAGGTGACGCGGCAGTACCAGAGCTGGGGGACGACGCCCCAGCCGACGCGGGATTTGGAGTTCGTGGCGAAGTTCACCGTGAATGGCCAGACGTACTGGGACAACAACGGCGGGGCCAACTACCACCTGGGCCGCGCGGACGGGCCGCTGTTGCCGCGCGCCAACGTGCTGGTGGGCACGAGCTACTGGCAGCCCACGGGGGACGTGGACATCGGCATCGACGTGAAGAACCTCGCCTACTCGAAGAACGTCACCGTGGTGTACTCCACGGACGGGTGGGCCACCTCGCACCAGGTCGCCGCCACCTTCACCACCGGGTACTCCGTGGGCTACTCCTACGTCTCCAGCCCCAACGCCCAGGGCGTGGAGCGTTGGCAGGCCCGGATTCCCGCCGGGACGGGCACCCCGGCCTACTACGTCCGCTACGAGGTGAACGGACAGACGTACTGGGACAGCAACTTCGGCTACAACTACCCGCCCATCTACCCTCCCCTGTAACCC
>NZ_JABUMQ010000705.1:0-960 GCF_013336645.1 Myxococcus sp. CA039A
CGTCGAGGGCCTGCGCGGGGGGCGGCACCGGTCGACGCTCGTGGAGTTTGAAGCGACCGAGCGGAGGCCCGCCGGAGGGGCGGGCCGTGACACGCCTGTTCAGCGAGCGTCCGACTTCTTCGCGGTCGGGTCGGCGAGGTCCTCTTCCGGAGGCGGCACGCCACCCAGCTCCTGGGCGAGCGCGGTGAGCACGTCCTGCGTGCAGAGGATGCGGTTGCGCGACATCCGGGAGAGGACGCGCGCCACGGCCGACTCGACGGTGCCCTCGGAGGGAACGTCCAGCCCGCGTCCAGTCTCCGTGAGGGCGAACAGCGCCTTGCGTCCGTCCAGCGGGTCCGACTTGCGCTCCAGCAGGCCGCGCTTCTCCAGCCGCTTGAGCACGCCCGTCAGGGTGCTCGGGTGGACGTGGAGAATCTGGGCGAGCGTGCCGGCGGTGATGCCCGGGAAGCGACCCACCAGGCGGATGACGAGCCGCTGCGGACCGGTGAGGCCCAGCGTCGACTCCATTCGCTTCGAGGTGGATTGGAGCCCGTGGTCCACGGCCCACAGCAGGCGCATGAACTCGAGCACTTCTCCGAGCGGCGGGCCCTTGGGCCGCTCACCTTCCTGGGGTTCAGGCTCCCCACTGGCCGTGTCCTTCATGACTTCATCTTCCCTCACCTGCCGCCTCCCTGTCTCTGCCAAGTCTTTTGAGTCGCAGGAGGTCTATCTCTTCGCGGTCCCCCCTGCCGTGTAGATTTCGTTGTGTATCAGTCACCGGCAAGACGTGGGTGAGGCATTCAGCGCCCGCCAGGTCTGCCTTCCAAAGCCCACGCCCGGAAGCCCTCGAAGGGGGCGCCCGTCTGCCCACCTCGTGGGGTGGGAGGCGGGGGCGCCCTGCCCGAGCGCCCCCGCTCGGTGGAACAACCCTGGGCGCCCCTCTCGGACCCGGGTCCGGGAAGGGGGCCAGCGGGCCTACGG
>NZ_JABUMQ010000706.1:0-936 GCF_013336645.1 Myxococcus sp. CA039A
GCGCGGACACCGCTCCACAGGGCCCGGCGTCGACGGGTGGCACCGAGGGCGCGCCCGTGGCGGGCGGCGACAAGGGCACCGTGGGCGCGGGCACGGCCACGCCAGTGAACGTGGCGACTCCCGCGACGGCCGCGGGTCAGGACGGCGCGGGTGAAGGCCGGCGCAACCGGGGCAACCGCGACGGCCAGCAGGCCCAGGGCGACACGCGGCCGGGGCTCGTCTTCGTGCAGGGCGCGAAGGGGCCGGAGCCGCGCCGCGTGGTGCTGGGCATGAGTGACTGGGAGAGCTCGGAGGTCATCAGCGGGCTGGAGGCGGGCGAGCAGGTGTTGCTCGTGTCGGTGGCGCAGCTCCAGCAGCAGCAGGCGCAGCGCAACGAGCGGATGCGGCAGGCAGGGGGCGGAATGATGCCCGGCATGGGTGGTGGTGCTGGCGGTGGGCGCGGCGGTCGTTAGTCGGCGGGAGGAGGAGGCAGGTCATGGGTGAAATCATCCTTGTGGCGTTCGACGCGGTCCTCGCCAACAAGCTGCGGTCGCTGTTGACCATGCTCGGCATCGTCATTGGCATCGCGGCGGTCATCACCATGGTGGCGTTGGGCGAAGGAGCCCAGCGCTCGGTGGAGCAGCGGCTGAAGACGCTCGGGACGAATGTCCTGACGGTGCGCCCCGGCCAGTCCTTCTCGGGCGGCCTCGGTCGAGGTCAGGCGTCGATGACCATCGACGACGCGGAGGCGCTGCGCACCAACGCCAAACACATCCAGGCCGTGGCGCCGGAAATCGAGTCGCGCTTCCAGGTGGAGTACGGCGCGGGCAACGCGAACCTGTCGGTGGTGGGCACGTGGCCGGCGTACTTCGGCATCAACGAGTCCCGCGTCGTCGCGGGCCGGATGTTCACCGACGCGGAGGACCGGGGTCGGCGGCGCGTGGTGGTGCTGGGGGC
>NZ_JABUMQ010000707.1:0-918 GCF_013336645.1 Myxococcus sp. CA039A
GACAGGAGTGGGCATCACAGGGGCCAGGGTCATGTGCTTCTCGACGGGGGCTGCACGTTAGACCAAGTCCGATTCTGAATTCGGGAATCGGACCGGGCCGCACCTGGAGGCTGGCCTCCAGGCAGGGGAGCGCTACGGCGTTTCGGGCATCGGGGAGAGCACCTCCCGTGCCCGAGGCTCGGGCGAGTCCAGGTCCACCTGGGCCACGCGGCTCAGGCGGTCCGCGTTGACGCGGGCCTGGACGTAGCGCGGGGACAGCCGGGTGGCGGTGCCGTACGCGGCGCGGGCCTCTTCCTGGCGGCCCAGTCGCTCCCACGCCACGCCGAGGTTGTTGTGCACGTAGGCCACGTTCGGCAGCAGCTCCGCGGCTTGCGTGAGCACCTCTGCGGCCTTCGCGTTCTCTGCCGCGCGCAGGTACGCGAAGCCCAGGTTGTTGAGCGCGTAGCCATGCTCGGGGTCCAGGTGCACGGCCTGCTGGAAGCGGAGGATGGCCGACGCCAGCTCCCCGCCCACCAGGTGCGCGCGGCCGAGCACCTGGTACGCCTCCGCGTCCTCCGGAGCGCGCAGCACCGCCTCCTCGCCCACGCGCACCGCCTCCCCGTGGCGCCCCAGGGACACGAGCAGTCGGGCCTGCTGGATGAGGGCCCCCGCGTCCTCGGGCACCAGGCTTCCCAGCCGCGCGTACGCCAGCAGCGCGACGTCGGACTGGCCCTGGAGGCGAGCGAGCCGGGCGGCCAGCGTCAGCGCGTCCGTGTCGGCCGGGTCGTCATGCAGCGCGCGACGCACCTCGGTGAGGGCGCCGGACACGTCGCCCAGCTCGCGCAGGGAGCGCGCGCGGCCCAGGTGGTCCACGCGTCGACCGTGCTCGTGGGTGAGCGCCAGGACATCCTCGGGCGCCGGGCGGGGAGGCTGCCCGAC
>NZ_JABUMQ010000708.1:0-916 GCF_013336645.1 Myxococcus sp. CA039A
GCTTGGGCGTACGAAAAACTCGTGCCATTGGAAAGCATCATACATGCACATCGGATAGGCATACGTAATCGCTATGAACTTGCCGATTATCTCAATGTAACTGAGGATTTTCTCAACTCTGCTATAAGCCGCTATCGAGACAAACACGGCAAGTATGTCGTTGTTGACACTTATACCGTCTGCCTAGATCCGTTGGGCGTCTTTGAATTGTTTGAATAACTTTGCGCTTTCCAGCCGCAAGGCTGTTTACTATACATATTATACCGAACATATGTTTTATTGGAGGGAATAAAATGGCTTTTTTTCGCAAACGAGGAGATAAATGGGAGTATCGGATTAGTTATAAAGACCGCCAAACAGGAAGGCAAAAAGAAAAAACGAAAGGGGGGTTCAAGACAAAGAAGGAAGCACAGATCGCAGCGAGTGAAGAAGAACAAAAGATCCATCATTTCGGATTTAGTGAGAATGGCCGAGAACTGGTTGGCGACTACATCGAAGAATGGCTTGAGGTTTACAAGCGCCCAAACGTAAAACCGATAACCTACAGTTTACAAGAGCGAAATGTCCGACTTAATATCTTGCCCCGCTGGAGCAATTACCGACTTAATGAAATCACTCGAAACGAATATCAGAAGTGGATTAATGAGCTGCGTAATCGCTACAGTGAAGGCACAGTTCGGCGCATCCATAGCATTTTTTCGACTGCGATGCATGACGCAGTTCATGAATTTCGTATATTGCGCGAGAATCCTATACAAAAGATTAAAGTACCGCCTGAGGTCGAGAAAAGAAAAGAGGTGCGATACTTCACGCGAGAGCAATTGGATAAATTTCTATCACAAGTAGTGCCGATTAAAAACGCAAAGTACAGACACTCTATCCAGTACAAAGTTCTATTCACGCTTCTGGCTCGCAC
>NZ_JABUMQ010000709.1:0-911 GCF_013336645.1 Myxococcus sp. CA039A
GTGCTCCTTCGCGGGCGGAGCAGGGGCTCCCGGGAAGGTGACGTGTTCGGTGAAGCCACTGGCGCGCGGGGCCTGGGCGACGCCGGGGCGCATCGCGCGAGTCGGCTGCGAGGGCGCGCTCGGATGCGACCCGCCAGACGTGGTGGACCTCGTGGGACGTGGAGCGGGAGGTGCGAAGGGCTCCTCGTCGCCGAGCGCCATGGGAGAGAGGTCCTCCTCGGCGCCCAGGGCCATGAGCACGGCGGGACGCTCCCCGGTGAGCGTGGGGACCTCGTCGTCCTGAATCGTGGATGGCTCTTCGTCGTCGAACGCGGGCGCTTCCGGGGTGAGGAACTCGCTGCCGTCGAGCACGGGAAGCTCGTCGGTCCGGCTTCGTCGTGGAGGGCTGCCAGGCGCGCGGCGCAGCTCCAGCACGCCTCGTTCCAGCAGGGCCTTGAGGACGACCTTCACCTCGATTTCAGGCAGCCGCGCCGCGAGGGCGAGTTGGGGCACCGCGTGGACTCCGTCGACGAAGGACGCGATGTGGGCTTCGAAAGGGTGGAGGGGCTGCAACGCGATGTTCAGTCCGGCACGAAGGTGCGGCACGGTGTCCGCGTCCATGGGCACGGTGAATCGCGCGGTGGCCAGGTCCTGCGGCGCGGGCCGCTGGGGCGGCGGCCTGGGCACTTCCATGGTCCTGCTGCGCTGGGGTGGGGAGAGCAGGGCCCGGACGATGGTGGGCTCCGTGATGATGTACTCCCCGCTGGCCTGCTCCGGGTCCAGGAGCAACCCGCAGAACTCACACTGGAAGTCGTCCCCTTCCACCGTGCCCCTGCACTCTGGACATTCTAGTTTTGCGGCCATTTCGGGCCCATCATAGCGCTCCGGGACCCCCATCACCTGACGCCTCGCGGGGAGGGGTGAAAATGGGG
>NZ_JABUMQ010000070.1:0-36973 GCF_013336645.1 Myxococcus sp. CA039A
CGACACCACCCACCCACCGCGCCACGACATGCAGCCCCCTACAGGAAAGACTGGGAGGGAGGGTGTGTCACCAAGTCCCCGGTGCAAAGTGGCCCCAAGACCTACCTTGCTTGCCTGCTTGGAGTGACAGCGTGTGCGGTGTGACCTGCACCGTCGATTCAGGCGGGAGGGAGTCTGTGCACTCCCTACGCGGGGCGCATGACCCGCGAGCTTGTCTCCCCCCGCCACGCCCGCGTTCCGGCTCCGCTGGGAGTCGTGGCGCGGGGCGCGAGCCTGTTGCCCGCGCCCCGCGCCCTCCAGGACTCAACCAGCGAGGCGCTTCGCTCGGAGTAGGAGTCCCGACACGCTACATGCAGGTCGGAAACTCCTCGCAGATGCAGTGCGGGCCAAGCTGGAAACATCGATAGAAACAAGAACAGCCCTCATCGTCGCACTGGTTTTGACACGCCTCCGCGCCAGCCTCGGCCTGAGACGGGTGGAGTACGCCCAACACACCTCCGGCCACGACTCCCACGACAAAGACCCACTTCTGGAATCCCTTGCGCATGACAAGCCTTTCGATGGGAACGGCACGCCAAGGCTAACACCACGCATCCCCGCGTATCCACGAAGGAAACCTGTCATCCAGCAGACAAAGAACGAGCCATGTGCGACGGCTCATACCTCTGTATTGGATTGGCAATACCCACCCAACCCGTGACACATCGAGCCAACTACGTATGATCCACTAGACCGGAATGAATGACTTTCCGTCGGGTTTCTGGCACAGTCTCAATACGACGTTGAGGAAGCTCGTAACAGGCTTCCGGTAGCGAGGGGGGTCGACCGGTTTCACGCGCATGGATTTGCCGCCACGGCATCAGTTGCCGTCCTCCCCATACAGACGGATGTGACACAGCCGTACGGGGTGCCCCCGTGAACACGGGAGTGCGCCGTGCGCAGGAAGGGCTCTTGCCTCGCGACGTGAGGGGCGGAGTTGACGAACCCGCAGAGGGAGGAGTCGTCCATGCCGGCAGCTCTCAGTTATCCGGGCGTCTATATCGAGGAAGTTCCCAGTGGGGTCCGCACCATCACCGGGGTTCCCACATCGATTACCGCCTTCGTGGGACGCGCGCAGCGCGGGCCGGTGAACGAGCCGGTCATCTGCAACGGGTACGGCGACTTCGAGCGCTCCTTCGGAAGCCTGTGGGAAGACAGCTCGATGAGCTACGCCGTCCGCGACTTCTTCCTCAATGGAGGCGGTCAGGCCGTCATCGTCCGACTGGACAACGGCGGTGAGACGGCGGAGCTGAACCTCACCAACTCCGGCAACACGACGCTGCTGGCCGCGAACCCGGGCGCCTGGGGCGGCAAGCTCAGCGTGGTGGTGGACCACAACACGAAGAAGACCGGCGACCCGGCCGTCGACGCGCTGCTCTTCAACCTCACCATCACCGACACGGGCACCCGCGCGGTGGAGAAGTTCATCAACCTCTCCATCGACCCGGCCAGTCCCCGCTACTTCCCCACCGTGCTGGAGCAGGGCTCCGCCCTCGTCCGGGTGGGCACGCTGCCCAACCCCGCCGTGCGCCCCGAGGAAGGCACGAAGACGCCCGCACCCGCGGACCAGGGCACGGATGGCGCCACGCTGACCATCACCCAGTTCACCACCGGCCCGAACCTGCGCACCAACAAGGAGGGGCTGTACGCGCTGGAGAAGGTGGATGTCTTCAACCTGCTGTGCATCTCCCCGCACGCGCTGGACGGAGACATCGAGCCGGGGCTGGCGACGGACGCGGCGGCCTACTGCGAGGAGCGGCGCGCCGTCTTCATCGCGGACCCGCCCGTGGCCTGGGACAGCGTCGCGGACGCGGTCTCCGGCTTCAACAGCAGCAGCCTGCGCAGCAAGAACGCGGCCCTCTACTTCCCGCGACTGGTCCAGGCCAACCCGCTGCGTGAGAACCAGCTGGAGATCTTCGCTCCCTGCGGCGCGGTGGCCGGGGTCATCGCCCGCACGGACACCCAGCGGGGCGTGTGGAAGGCTCCCGCGGGCCTGGACTCGCTCCTGACGGGCGTGCCGAAGCTGAGCGTGCCCCTCACGGACCAGGAGAACGGCCAGCTCAATCCGCTGGGCGTCAACTGCCTGCGCTCGCTGCCAGCCGCGGGCCGCGTGGTGTGGGGCGCGCGCACCACGCGCGGCAATGACCTGCTGGCCGACGAGTGGAAGTACCTGCCGGTGCGCCGGCTGGCGCTCTACATCGAGGAGAGCCTCTTCCGGGGCATCCAGTGGGTCGTCTTCGAGCCCAACGACGAGCCGCTCTGGTCGCAGATCCGCCTCAACGTGGGCGCCTTCATGCAGAACCTCTTCCGGCAGGGGGCCTTCCAGGGCCAGTCGCCCCGCGATGCGTACTTCGTCAAGTGCGACAAGGAGACCACCACGCAGAACGACATCAACCTCGGCGTGGTCAACATCGTCGTGGGCTTCGCGCCGCTCAAGCCGGCCGAGTTCGTCGTCCTCAAGCTCCAGCAGATGGCCGGCCAGGTCGCGGCGTAAAGGAGACCCATTCCATGGCTCAGTTCAGCGTCAACGCTCTGCGGTTCGACCCGTACAAGAACTTCAAGTTCCGCGTGAAGTGGGATGGCCGCTACGTCGCGGGGGTCAGCAAGGTGGGCGCGCTCAAGCGCACCACGGAGGTCGTCAAGCACCGCGAGGGTGGCGACCCCAGCAGCAGCCGCAAGTCCCCGGGCCGCAGTGAGTACGAGGCCCTCACCCTGGAGCGCGGCGTCACCCACGACACCGAGTTCGAGCGGTGGGCCAACAAGGTCTGGAACTACGGTTCCGGCCTGGGCGCCGAGGTGTCCCTCAAGGACTTCCGCAAGGACATCATCCTGGAGGTCTACAACGAGGCCGGACAGCTCGCCATCTCCTACAAGCTCTTCCGCTGCTGGGTGTCGGAGTACCAGGCGATGCCGGACCTGGATGCCAACGCCAACGCGGTGGCCATCCAGACGCTCAAGCTGGAGAACGAGGGCTGGGAGCGCGACTACGACATCACCGAGCCCACCGAGCCCAGCTTCAACGAGCCCAACCCCTGACCCGCTGAGGCTCCATGCGCTCGCTGACGGCTTCTGAGCTGCTGGGCGCATGGGAGGCGGGCCACCCGCACTCCGCGCCCGGACGCGCGCTCGCGCTCCTGTGCGCCGCGTGGCCGGAGCGGAGTCCGGGAGAGCTGGCGCGGCTCCCGGTCGGCGTCCGGGACTCGCTGCTTCTGGCGGCGCGGGAAGGCACGTTCGGCCCCGCGCTCGTGGGGCTGGTGTCGTGTCCGCCGTGCGGCGAGCAGGTGGAGCTGGCCTTCGAGGTGGGTGACATCCAGGTGCCGCAGGGCGCTCCTCCGCCGGAGGTGCTGGAGGTGGAGCACGCGGGCCACGCGGTGCGGTTCCGGTTGCCGGACAGCCGGGACCTGGCGGCGCTCGCGGCGGGACGAGGCGGCGCGGGGCGAGAGGGCGTGCTGGCGCGGTGTGTGGTGGAGGCACATCGGGAGGGGGCACACGTGGACACAAGGGCGCTGCCGGAGGACGTGATTCGCGCCATCGCCGACGCGATGGAGGCCGCGGACCCGCAGGCCCGGGTGGAGCTGTCCACCACGTGTCCCGCCTGCGGGCACCACTGGCTCGCGGCGTTCGACATCGCCGAGTTCTTCTGGAGGGAAGTGGAGGCGTGGGCCCAGCGCACCCTGCGCGACGTGCACACGCTGGCAAGACAGTACGGCTGGTCCGAGGAGCACATCCTGGGGATGAGCCCGTGGAAGCGGCAGCGCTACCTGGAGCTTGCGGGGACATGAGCGACTACTTGAGCCATCTGGTGGCACGTCAGTACCGCCCCACCGAGGGTGTCCGGCCGCGCATCACCTCGTACTTCGCACCCGAGGCGCAGACCGTGGAGCAAGACGAGGCGTCCCTCGTCCGCGTTGACACGGAGCACGAGCAACCCGGCGCCCTGCCCCGCGCCCCCATCGGTCCAGTCCGGCCCCGACGCGAACCTTGGAGCGTGGTGGGGCAAACTCTCTCGGAGGCGCGGAGCACGGGCCGCCCGGGGCTCGTCGAGACTCCGGGCACCGTCGAGCCGGGGAGCTTTCCAGGTGGTGGGACACGGGGCGCGTTGAGCCAGGTGCTCGACACGTCTCGCGGCGCGCCGGGTTCAGCGCCCGACGAGGCCCAGGCAGGAGGGATGGGCCCGCGCGCGGGGAGCTTCCCCAGTCCCACCGGAGTCACGGCGGCGTCCCACGTGCGCGTCGACGAGGCACCGGGCCACGCGGGGCAGGAGGCGCCGACGGGCGCGCCCTCTCTCCCGTTCGAGTCACGCGCGAGTTCACTCACGACTCGCACCAGCTCCGTCATCCAGCGCAGCGGCGTCGCGCATGGGGGCTCGCCCGCGCGCGAGGCGTCGCCTCTCACCGAGAGACTCGTTGCGGGTGCGGCACCGCGCACGGACCTTCGCTCCGTGGCGCCGACGACACCCGGGGCCGTGACTCCGACGAGGAGCCCTGACGCATTCGCCGCGGTGCAGGTGGAGCACGCGAGGGACGGACAGGGGGCTGTCGCGCGGCCCTCCAGCGCACCGGCGGAGTCCCCGTTGGAGCAGGAGCGCTCGCGCACCTTCACGACTTCGGAGCAGGGTCCGTTCGACGCGCGACCTGTCACGTCGGCGGTGGGGCGCGCCCGGGCGCTGAGCGTGGCGCTGGAGACGTCGGCACCCGCTCCGTCCGCGCGGTCCTCCACGGGGACGACGCGGCAGGAGTCGGCCGAGAGTCCGGCTTCGAGGAACACGTCGCTGGCCCCCGCGGAACCGGTCATCCAGGTCACCATCGGCCGCATCGAGGTCCGCGCGGTGACGCCCGCCGCGCCCGCCAGGAGCGCGCCCACGCGGCCCTCACCGTCGCCGTCGCTCGAGGAGTACCTCGCGCGCCGCAACGGAGGTGGACGGTGAGCAACTCCCTCTCCATCGCCACGGTGACGGCGACGCTCCGCACGCTCCTCTTCAACCACCTCCAGGTGGACACCCCGGACGTCGCGGTGACGACGCTGCCTCCGGACAAGGCGCGGGCCCGCGACGCCACCCACCACCAGCTCAACCTCTTCCTCTTCCAGGTGAGCCACGACGTCTCGCTGCGCAACATGGAGTTCCCGCCGAAGTCGAAGCCCGGCGAGTCCGGCTTCCCGCCCCTCGCCCTGCGCTTGACCTACGTGCTCACGCCCTACGCGCCGTCCGACGACGACGTGGAGAGCCACAAGCTGCTGGGCAAGGCGATGAACGTCCTCCACGACCATCCGCTGCTCGGGTCCGAGGAGCTGCGCGTCGCGGTGCCCGGCAATGACCTGTACCGACAGGTTGAACGCGTGCGCATCACCTCGGAGCCGCTTTCGCTGGAGGAGCTCTCCAAGCTCTGGACCATGTTCCAGACGCAGTACCGCGTGTCTGTCGTCTACCAGGCCTCGGTGGTGCTCATCGAGAGCACGCGCCCGCACCGCGCGCCCCTGCCCGTGCTGCGTCCGGTGCTGACCGTCCTGCCCGACACGCTGCCGCCCTTTCCACTCCTCGAAGCCGTCACGCCGCCGCAGCAACAGGCGAGCGCGCGGCTGGGGGACGTGCTGGTCCTCACCGGGCAGTACCTCGCCGGGGGCACCGTGGGGGTGCGCTTCTCCCATCCGCTCTGGACCGCGCCGGTGACCCGGCCCGCCACGGACGTCACGGCCTCGCGACTGACGGTGGCCATTCCGAACGACGCTGTCGGCTGGCCCTCGGGCACCTATGGGGTGTCCGTGGTCATCACCGACGCGAACAATGTGGAGCACACCACCTCCGCGCTGCCGCTGACGCTCGCGCCACGCCTCACCTCCATCACCCCCAACCCCGCCCCGCGCGGACCCGGCGACGAGGTGACGCTCACCCTCACCTTCCAGCCTCGGGCCCGCCCGGAGCAGCGCGTCTCTTTGCTCCTCGGCGGCAAGGAAGTGCCCGCCCCGGAGCGCGCCGTGCCGGTGGACAACATCAGCTTCACCGCGCGGGACGTCTCCGCCGGTGACCACTTCGTCCGGCTGCGGGTGGACGGCGTGGACTCGCTCCTCATCGACCGGACCCAGACGCCCCCGGTGTTCGACGTGTCCCAGCGGGTGACCGTCACATGAACCTCCCGCTCCCCCACTCCTGGCAGGCAGCCAACCAGCGACAGCTCGCCGCCGCGCTCGCCGTGGTGCGCGCGCGATTGCTCCAGCATGCGCTCGTCCAGCAAGAGGGGCCGCCCGAGCAAGTCCGGGACGTCGAGGCCGCCCTCGCCGCGCTCACCGAGGCCGAGTCGACGATGCCGGCGCCCTCCGCGCTGGAGAGCCTGTGCGACGCCTTCCGGCTGTCGGCCTTCGAGCGCGACATCCTGCTGTGCTGCGCCAGCCTGGAGCTGGGCACGGGCTTCGGTCCCCTGTTCGCCGCGATGAACGGGGACCCGCGTCGGACGTGGCCGACCTTCGGACTGGCCCTGGCCGCGCTGCCCGGAGCGCACTGGAGCGCGCTGACACCCGTGGCGGCGCTGCGGCGCTGGGAGCTGGTGTCCCTGGCCCCGGGCGAACAGCTCACCACCAGCCCGCTGCGCATCGACGAGCGCATCCTCCACTACCTCGCGGGCCTGTCGTACCTGGACCGGAGGCTGCAGGAGTTCCTCACGCCCGTGCCCGTGCCGGGAGCCCTGCCGCCCTCACACCAGGAGCTCGCGGAGCGCCTGCGTCGGCTGTGGGAGCGCGAGCCCTCGGCGGTCGCGCCCTCTCCCGTGGTCCAGCTCTGTGGCGTGGAGCCAGAAGGAGCCCAGGCCATCGCCAGCGCCGCGTGCGCGTCCCTGGGCCTCCAGCTCCACGTGGCCCGCGCGGGCCTGCTTCCCTCGGGCGCGGAGGAGCGGGCGACGCTCGCCCGGCTGTGGGAGCGCGAGGCGCTGCTCCTGGGGAGCGGCCTGCTGCTGGAGTGTGACGAGAGCACCGGGGCCGAAGCCCTCCGACTGGCCACGGCCTTCGCGGAGCGGCTCCAGGGCATGGTGCTCATCTCCGCCCGGGAGCCCCTGCGACTGCGCCACCGGGCCTCGCTCCAGTTGGACGTGAAGCGGCCCACGCGCGGAGAGCAGCAGGTGCTCTGGATGCAGGCGCTCGGCTCGGAGGCGGCCGTGCCGCTCAACGGCGCACTGGAGCGCGTCACCACGCAGTTCGACCTGCCCCTGCGGTCCATCCGCGCCGCCAGCCTCGAGGTCCACGAGCGAGGCCCCTTCCAGGAGGAGGCCTCGCTGGGCGCCGCGCTGTGGGCCGCCTGCCGCGTGCAGTCGCGTCCCCGCCTGGAGGAGCTGGCGCAGCGGCTGGAGCCCATGGCGGGCTGGGACGACCTGGTGATGCCCGCGGACAAGAAGGCCATCCTCCGGGAGATTTGCGCCAGCGTGCGGCAGCGCACGCGCGTGTACGAGACGTGGGGCTTCGCCGCGCGCGGCATGCGGGGCCTGGGCATCAGCGCGCTGTTCTCCGGCGCCAGCGGCACGGGCAAGACGATGGCGGCGGAGGTGCTCGCGCTGGAGCTGGGGCTGGACGTCTACCGCATCGACCTCAGCCAGGTGGTCAGCAAGTACATCGGCGAGACGGAGAAGAACCTGCGCCGCGTGTTCGACGCCGCCCAGGAAGGTGGCGCCATCCTCCTGTTCGACGAGGCGGACGCCCTCTTCGGCAAGCGCACCGAGGTGCGCGACAGCCATGACCGCTACGCCAACATCGAGGTGAGCTACCTGCTCCAGCAGATGGAGGCCTACAGCGGGCTGGCCATCCTCACCACGAACATGAAGGACGCGCTGGACACGGCCTTCCTGCGCCGGCTGCGCTTCGTGTTGCAGTTCCCCTTCCCGGACGCCGCCCAGCGCGCGGAAATCTGGCGGCGCATGTTCCCCGCCGCCACGCCCACCGAGGGCCTGGACATGACGCGGCTGGCCCGGCTCAGCGTCACCGGCGGAAACATCCGCACCATCGCCCTCAACGCCGCCTTCCTGGCCGCCGACGCCAACGAGCCGGTGCGGATGGGCCACCTCCAGCGCGCGGTGCGCTCGGAGTTCAGCAAGCTCGACAAGCCCTTGGCGGAAGCCGAGGTCTCGGGGTGGACATGACGCCACGACGCATCCGCCTGCACATCGACGAGCTGGTGCTCCACGGCATCGCCCCCGCCCACCGCGAGCAGGTGGGCGAGGCCGTGCGACAGGAGCTCACGCGGCTGCTGGCGACAGAGGGGCTGCCACAGGGGCTTGCCGGCGGCGAGGTGGCCCGGCTGGACGCGGGCGCGGTGCATGTGACGCCGCACGCGGCGCCCCAGTCGCTGGGCGCGCAGGTGGCGCGGGCCGTGTACTCGGGCCTGGGACAGGGGAAGTGACGGCATGAGTTCGTTCCCACGCACACCCCGCACGCAGCGAGGCGCCATCGTCGCGGTGGACCCGTTCAACCCCGTCGCGAGCCTGGTGGTGTTCCAATACAACCCGGACACGATGACGCGCACGCTGACGCCCCAGATGTCGGGCGACGGCGGCAATGACCGCACGGAGGCCCTGCGGCTCGCGGGTCCTCCGGTGGAGAACATCCGGGTGGACGTGGAGATAGACGCCACGGACCAGCTCGCCAATGGCGACCCCATCGCGGGGAGCCTGGGCATCTACCCCCAGTTGTCCTCGCTGGAGATGCTCATCTATCCCAAGTCGGCGCAGGTCATCCTCAACGCGGTGCTGATGCAGGTGGGCACGCTGGAAGTGGTGCCCGCCACCGCGCCGTTGACGCTCTTCATCTGGGGCCCCAAGCGGGTGCTGCCCGTGAAGCTCACCGAGTTCACCATCACCGAGGAAGCGTTCGACCCGAACCTCAATCCCATCCGCGCCAAGGTGTCCCTGGGGCTGCGAGTCCTCTCCTACAACGACCTGCCCCTGTTGCACCCCGGCTACGCCCTCTTCCTCACGCACCAGGTCGTCAAGGAGGCCATGGCCGTCGTCGGCAGCATCTCCGGCGTCGCCAATGCCTCGCTGCCACGCTGAGCGCCACGCCTCACGGGAGCTTTCATGCTCGACCCCACCAGCCGCTACGCCTCCCTGGAAACCGCCACCCTCACGCTCCCCGACGGGCGCGTGGCGGCCTACAAGCGCCGCCGCTTCATCCCCGCGGGCAATGCCCTGAAGGTCCTCGCCGAAGTCACCGTCACCGAGGGAGACAGGTTGGACCTGCTCACCCACCGCACGCTGGGAGACCCGGAGCACTTCTGGCGCGTCTGCGACGCCAACGACACGCTCAACCCCTTCGACCTGATGCGCGAGACGGGCTCCGTGGTGCGCATCGCCATGCCGGAATTCTGAGCGCGCGATGAGCCTGCTGGGAATCCACCTCACCCTGATGCTGGGCCCCACCGTGGCGGTGCCCGCGCCCGCGTCGTTCATGGAGTCCCTCCAGAACGTGGAGGTCACCCACAACGACGAGGGACGCTCGGGCTTCCAGCTCACGTTCGGCGTGGGCCGCTCGGGCCCCATGCACCTCCTGGACTACGGGCTGGTGGGCCACCCGCTGCTCAAGCCCATGAACCGCGTGGTGCTGCTCGTCACCTTCAACGTGATTCCGCAGGTGCTCTTCGACGGGCTCATCACCCACCGCACGCTCACCCCGTCACAGCAGCCCGGCGCCTCCACGCTCACAATCACCGGCGAGGACATCAGCACCGCCATGGACCTGGACCAGAAGGTCCACGAGCACCCGGCCCAGGTGGAGCCCATCATCATCGCGCAGCTCGTCCTGGGCTACGCGCAGTACGGCCTGATCCCCGTCATCATCCCGCCGCCCTCGCTGGACGTGCCGCTGCCCATCTACCGCACGCCCGTCTTCCGGGGCACCGACTACGCCTACCTCCAGGAGATGGCGAGCCGCTACGGCTACGTCTTCCAGGTGACGCCCGGCCCCGCGCCGCTGACGAACACCGCGTACTGGGGCCCGCCCAACCGACTGGGCATTCCCCAGCGGGCCCTGTCGGTGAACCTGGGCGCGCAGACGAACGTGGACTCCATCAACTTCCAGTACAACGCGCTCGCGTCCACGTCCGTGAGCGGGCAGGCCATCGCCTTCGGCCGGGCCCTCCCGGTGAAGACCTTCGCGAGCCTGCGCGTGCCCCCGCTGGCCAGCCAGCCCGCGTTGCTGTCGCAGTCCCGCGTGCGCACCTCGCTGCTCGAGGACGTGCCGGACGGCGCGGGCTACATCGCGGCCTTCGCCCAGGCGCAGGGCCAGACGGATGCGTCCACGGACCAGGTGCTCACGGGCTCCGGGGAGCTGGATGCCACGCGCTACGGCGACATGCTGCGCCCGCGAGGCCTGGTGGGTGTGCGCGGCGCGGGCTTCGAACACGACGGTTTCTTCTACGTGCGCAACGTCACGCACTCCATCCGCCCCGGTGAATACAAGCAGCGCTTCACGCTCTCGCGTGAGGGGACCGGAGCGCTCACCCCTGTGGTGCCGCCATGAGCACGTACTTCGGGAAGTACCGCGGCGAGGTGGTCAACAACATCGACCCGCTGATGATGGGCCGCGTGCAGGTGAAGGTCCCCACCGTGCTGGGCGACAGCCAGTTGGGCTGGGCCATGCCGTGCATGCCCTATGGCGGCAGCGGCAAGGGCTTCTTCGCGGTGCCGCCCACGGGCGCAAAGGTCTGGGTGGAGTTCGAGCGCGGAGACCTCAACTACCCCATCGTCGCCGGCTGCTTCTGGGGCGAGGGCGAGGCCCCGGCCACCCCCGGCCTGCCCACCACCAAGGTGTGGAAGACGGACGCCATCACCCTGAAGCTCGACGACCTGCCCGGCGCGGGCGGGCTGACCATCGAGGTGAGCCCTCCGGCCGTGCCCATGCCGCTCAAGGCCACCTTCACGGCGGCTGGCATCGAAATCGACCACGGGGGGACGGCCAAGGTGGTGCTCAGCGCCACCGGCATCGAGCTGTCGTTCGGCGCCGCCAACATCAAGCTCGGTCCCACGGGCGTCAACGTCAACAACGGCGCGCTGGAGGTCATCTAGCCATGGGAGCCTTCTTCCTCCACGTCGGAGCCACGGTGATGTGTCCGCACGGGGGCCAGATGCAGACCACGCCCGGCAATCCCCGCGTCAAGGTGGGCGGCCAGCCCGTGGCCACCATGGCGGACCAGTATCTCGTGACCGGATGCCCCTTCCCGCCGCAGACGAGTGGCCCCTGCGTGCAGGTGAAGTGGCTGGTGCCCGCCGTGCGCGTGCGCGCGGGAGGCCAGTTCGTCATCCTGCAGAACAGCGTGGGGATGTCCATTGGCGCCGCGCCCCTGGGACCGCCCCAGGTGGTGATGACGCAGGTCCGGGTGAAGGGAACCTGAGCCATGCACATCGCCTTCCCATACCGATTGGATGGACGGGGCCGCACGGCGGACGCGGACCTGGACACGCACGTGCGGCACCTGATTGAGCAGGTGCTCTTCACCTCGCCGGGCGAGCGCGTCAACCGGCCCACGTTCGGCACCGGACTGGGGCAGCTCGTCTTCGCGCCCAACAGCTCGGAGCTGGCCACCGCCACGCAGTTCCTGGTGCAGGGCGCGCTCCAACAGTGGCTGGGAGACCTCATCCAGGTGGAGGCCGTGGAGACGCTCAGCGTGGAGGCCACCCTCCAGGTGACGGTGCGGTACGTGGTGCGCCGCACGCAGCAGCGTCAGACGGCCCGGTTCACGAGGGAGCTCTGACATGGGCGCGCGCTACGTCTGCAAGAGCGAGCAGCGACGCCGGCTGGTGGAGGCCCACGCCACCTTCAACGGCATCGACTATCTGGAGGTGCTCGACGAGGACGCGGAGGCGCTCGGCCTGGAGCGCCAGCGGACGCTATGGGTGCGCTGCTACAAGCCGCTGCCCGCGAACCTGAACGCGGACAACGTCTCCATCACCGGAGGCGTGCGGCTCAAGGACATCGGCGTGGCCCTGGCCTTCCGCATGGACCTGGCGCCGCCGGACCCGCTCACCACCGCCGCCGAGCGGGCCGAGTACACGCGGCGCAAGGAGCTGGACGAGGCCAACGGCACACACGAGACGGAGCAGACGCTGGTGGTGCGCACCACCTCCTCGGGCGACTTCTCCACGTACACGCTGGCGCTGCTCCGGGGCTTCCTGGACACGGTGCCGCCCGCGGACTTCGACGCGCCCCTGTCCCGCGTGGACTTCACCTTCAAGGTGGAGTGTCCGAGCGAGTTCGACTGTGCCCCGCCGAAGCACCCCGACGCACCCTCGGGCGAGGACCCGCCCATCGACTACCTCACGCGGGACTACGCCAGCTTCCGGCGCCTGCTGTTGGACAGGCTGTCGGAGGTGACGCCGCAGTGGAAGGAGCGCAACCCCGCGGACCTGGGCGTGACGCTGGTGGAGCTGATGGCCTACTCGGCCGACTACCTCAGCTACTACCAGGACGCGGTGGCCACCGAGGCGTACCTGGGCACCGCGCGAAAGCGCACCTCCGTGCGTCGCCACGCGAAGCTCCTGGACTACCCCATGCACGACGGCGGCAACGCGCGCGCGTGGGTGACGGTGCAGGTGGCCTCCGGCGCGGAAGGCTGGGCCCTGCCCGGGCCCACCGACGTGACGCCGGGCGCGATGTTCGTCACCACCGTGGACGCTCCGCGCGTGCTCGATGCACGTCAGCTCCAGGCGGCCGTGACGGCGGGCGCGGAGGTGTTCGAGTCGCTCCACCCCGCCACCCTCCATGCCGGCCATGGCCGCATCGTCTTCCACACCTGGGGCGAGGACCGGTGCTGTCTGCCCCAGGGCGCCACCGCCGCCACGCTCCTGAATCCTCCCTTCGACTCCGACCCGGCGCAGCGGGTGATGACTCCGAAGAACTTCACGCCCGGGCTGGTGCTGCTGCTGGAAGAGGTGCGCAGCCCGGAGACCGGACGCGTGGTGGACGCCGAGCCGTCGCGCCGCCACGCCGTGCGGCTGACGCAGGTGGAGTTCACCCGCGACCCGCTGATGGACCTGGACGTGGTGGAGGTGGCGTGGGGCCCCGAGGACGCGCTGCCCTTCGAGCTGTGCCTGTGGAGCGTGGGCGTGCCGCTGGACTCCACGGGCGAGACAGAGGACCCACCAGGACAGGCCGCGCCGGTGAGCGTGGCGCGCGGCAACGTGGTGCTGGTGGACCACGGCCGCACGCTGACGGACGCGCTGCCCACCGTGTCCGTCGAGGGCCGGTACCGTCCCAGGCTCGCGCGTGGGCCGCTCACCCAGGTGTCCCGGGTGGATGGGCGCCGCGCGGTGGACCCCACGGCCTCCGCGGCGGCGGCGCTGCGCACGCCCGCCGAAGAGGCGCTGCCCGCCATCTGGTTGCGAGAAGCGGAGAGCGGGCGGGTGTGGACGCCCCGTCGCACGCTGCTCAACAGCGGCCGGTTCAGCCGAGAGTTCGTCGCCGAGGTCGAGGACGACGGCCGGGCCCGGCTGCGCTTCGGGGACAACGTGCTCGGCGAGCGCCCCAGCCCCGACGTGGCGGTGTCGGCGACATATCGCATCGGCAACGGCACCTCCGGGAACGTGGGCTCGGAGTCCATCTCCCACCTGTACTCGCCGGTGGGCGGCGACTGGCGCGCTGCCATCCTGCGCGTGCGCAACCCGCTGCCCGCGCGGGGCGGCGTGGAGCCGGAGTCCGTGGAGCGGGTGCGCGTCAACGCGCCAGAGGCCTTCCGCGTCCAGCAGCGCGCGGTGACGGAGGACGACTACGCGGAGGTGGCCCAGCGCCACCCCGAGGTGCAGCGCGCGGTGGGCAGCCTGCGGTGGACGGGGAGCTGGCACACCATGTTCGTCACCGTGGACCGGCGCGGCGGCTTCCCCGTGGACGCGGACTTCTCCGAGCGGCTCACCGCGTTCCTGGAGCGCTTCCGCCTCGCGGGCTACGACTTGCGCGTCGACGCGCCCCTCTTCGTCCCGTTGGACATCGCCATGACGGTCTGCGTGTCGCCGGGATATCTCGCCGCCAACGTGAAGGCCGCGCTGCTGGAGGCCTTCAGCACGGCGGAGCTGCCGGGCGGACAGCGCGGCTTCTTCCACCCGGACAACTTCTCCTTCGGCCAGCCCGTGTACCTGAGCCAGCTCGTCGCCACGGCCATGAAGGTCCCCGGGGTGGCGTGGGTGGAGACGGAGGACGCGCCGGGCAAGCCGCAGCGCTTCCGCCGCTTCGGACAGGTGCCGCGCGACGAGTGGAAGGACGGGCTCATCGCCATGGAGCGGCTGGAGATCGCCCGGCTCGACAATGACCCGAGCCAGCCCGAGAACGGGCAGCTCGACTTCTTCATGCAGGGGGGCCTGTGAGCACTTCAGCCAAGGGCCCGGGGGACTGCGAGGCGTGTGAGGACCGGGGCCCGCCGGAGCCCACGCCGCTCTACAACCGGCCGGGACAACCCGCGCTCGCGTATCGCATCGGCACGCACTCCAGCTTCTTCCAGCGCATGCTGGCGCGACTGCCGACGGAGTTCCTCCCGGACGGAGAGTTCCAGGGCACCCGGCCCCTGGCCTCGCTGTCCACGCGCAGTCCGGAGGACCTGTCCATCGCGCTGCTGGATGCGTGGGCCACGGCCGCGGACGTGCTGACCTTCTACCAGGAGCGCATCGCCAACGAGGGCTTCCTGCGCACCGCCACGGAGCGGCGCTCGGTGCTGGAGCTGGCGCGGCAGCTTGGCTACGAGCTCAAGCCCGGCGTCGCCGCCAGCACGTACCTGGTCTTCACCGTGGAGACGGCGCCCGGCGCGCCCACGCGGGTGACGGTGCCCGTGGGCGTGCAGGTGCTCAGCATCCCCGGACAGGACGCGAGGCCGCAGACCTTCGAGACGACGGAGGCGATGGAGGCGCGCGCGGAGTGGAACGTCCTCAAGGTGCCCAGGACGCGGCCGCAAGAGCTGCTGCGCGGCGAGGACACGCTCTACCTCCAGGGCATCCAGCCCGGAATCCAACCGGGAGACGCCCTGCTGCTCGTGGGCGAGGAGCGGGAGACGGTTCCCGGCAGCGAGCAGTGGGACTTGCGCTGGGTGACGCGCGTCACCCGGGTGACGAACCCGACGGAGCCGGCGCTCAACCACACCGTGGTGCAGTGGGAGCCGGGGCTGGGCAGCGACACGCCTCGCGTGGACCCGGCGGACCATCCGCGCGCCTATGTGCTGCGGCTGCGAGGCAACCTCTTCGGCTACAACGCGCCGTCCTTCAAGGCGATGCCGGAGGACATCAAGAAGCTCTACAACCCGGACTACAGGCCCGGCGACAATCGCTTCACCCAGTGGCCCCACTTCGAGAACCAGACGGCCGTCCAGGGCATCGTCGACCTGGACCGCGAGTACCCCACGCTCGTGCTCGGAAGCTGGGTGGCGCTCTGGAAGTCCAAGTACATGGAGCTGTATCGCATCACCGACATCCAGCCCTGGGCGCGTGAGGACTTCACGATGAACGCCAAGGTGTCGCGCCTCACGTTCGACACCAACGAGCACCTGTCCTACTTCCCGCTGCGCAGCACCGTCGTCCTCGCGCAGAGCGAGGAACTGCCCATTGGCGAGATGCCCCGGACGGACCCGGTGGGCGGCAATGACATCGAGCTGGACCGCGCGGTGGAGGGCCTGGAGCCGGGTCACGTGCTGCTCGTCGAGGGCCGCCCCTACCGGGAGACCTCCGAGTCAGGGGAATGGGTCCGCGAGGTGGTGGTGTTGGACCGCGCGGAGCCGCTGGCGAATGGACGCACGCGACTGGTGCTGACGGAGGAGCTGTCCACGCAGTTGGTGCGCTCCACCGTCAGCATCTACGGCAACGTGCTGCCCTCCACGCATGGCGAGACGGTGCGCGAGGTGCTCGGGGGCGGAGATGGCTCGCGCATGCTCCAGCGCTTCGTGCTGCGCAAGCCTCCTCTCACCCACGTGCCCGCGCCCACCGATACGGGTGGGGAGAGCACGCTGGAGGTCCGTGTCAACGGCGTGCTCTGGAAGGAGGTGCCCACCCTCTTCGGCCAGGACGCGCGCGCCGAGGTCTACATGGTGCGCATCCAGGACGACAGCTCCGTGGTGGTGACCTTCGGCGACGGCGTGTCCGGCGCACGGCTGCCCACGGGCCAGGAGAACGTGACGGCGGTGTACCGCTCCGGCATCGGCCCGGAGGGCGAGGTGGACCGGGGACAACTGGCGCTGCTCAAGGTGAGGCCGCTGGGCATCCGCGAGGTCACCAACCCGCTCCCGGCCACCGGCGCCGCCGCGCCCGAGTCTCGCGACGACGCGCGCGACAATGCTCCGGCTTCGGTGCTGACGCTGCGCCGCGTGGTGTCGCTGCAGGACTACGAGGACTTCGCCGCGACGTTCGCCGGCATCGGCAAGGCCCAGGCGGCGGACCTGACCAACGGCGAGCGCATCCTCGTCCACGTCACCGTCGCGGCGAAGAGCGGTGGGCCGGTGGCCGAGGACTCCCTGCTCTACGAGAGCCTGAAGGAAGCGCTGCGCACGCACCACGACCCGGTCCGCCAGTTCGCGCTCTCCTCGTACGAACAGCTCTACTTCGCGATGGAGGCCCGGCTGCGGCTGGACGCGCGCTACCTGCCCGAGGACGTGCTGGCCCGCGCCGAGGCCGCGCTGCGCGACGCCTTCTCGTTCGAGCGGCGGAAGTTCGCCCAGGCGGTGAGCGGCGCGGAAATCATCCGCGTCCTCCAGGACGTGCCCGGCGTGGTGATGGTGGACCTGGAGCGGCTGCACCCGACGACGCCCGCGGTGCCAGCCCAGAAACTGTTCTCGCTGCTCAGGGCCCGGGGCGCGCGGTGGGAGGGCACGACGCTCCGGCCCGCGCAGCTGCTCCTGTTGGACCCTTCGCTCCAGGGTGAAAACCGGGGCGTGACGCTCGTCGTGGAGTCGGAGGTGAGCCCGTGAGCCCCTCGCCGCAGGACAGGCTGTACAAGCTGCTGCCGGCCATCCATCGCGCCAAGGACACGCTCCAGGGCGAGCCCCTGCGCGCGCTGCTGGCCGTCATGGAGCGCGAGTTCCTGGCGCTCGAGGAGGACATCGGCCAGCTCCACGACAACTGGTTCATCGAGACGTGCCAGGAGTGGGTGGTGCCGTACATCGGCGACCTGCTCAAGGTGCGCGATCTGGTGCCGGTGGACCCGGGCCTCTTCAGCCAGCGCGCCTATGTGGCCAACTCCCTGGCCTACCGGCGGCGCAAGGGCACCGCGGCCATGCTGGAGCAGCTCGCGCGCGACGTGACGGGCTGGCCCGCGCGCGCGGTGGAGTTCTTCCAGCGCGTGGGCACCACCCAGCACGTCAACCACCCGCGCCCCACGAGCCTGCGCACCCCGGACCTGAGAGATTCGAACGCGCTGGAGCTGGTGGGCTCGCCCTTCGAGGACGCGACGCGCACGGTGGACGTGCGCCACATCGACAACCAGCGCGGCAAGCACAACCTCCCCAACGTCGGCCTCTTCCTGTGGCGACTGGAGGCGTACCCCGTGGTGCTCGCGCCGGCGTTCCGCGTGCTCCCCGGCTCGGAGCCCGGCGCCACGGAAGCGGGCCTCTTCCGCTTCAACGTCCTGGGCAGCGACACCCACCTGTTCAACCTGCCGCAGTCGGAGACCACGCTCAGCTCGCTCGCCGGAGAGCTGAACGTGCCCGGCCCGCTGCGCCGCCGCCCGCTGTACGACGAGCTGGAGGCCCGCCGCGCCGCGCTCGCGCAGGACCGGACGCCGGAGCAGCTCGCCTTTGGCGCCGCGCCCCCCTTCTCGCTCCACCGCGAGACGGCGCCGGACACGCTCGAGGAAGTGTCCCCGGATGAAATCGTCATCTGCGACCTGTCCACCTGGCACCGCCCCGCCGCCACCCTCCCCTATCCCGGCACCGACCCGAACGCCCCGCCGGTGAACCGGGACATCCTCGTCGCGGTGGACCCGGTCCTCGGCCGGCTGGCCTTCGCGCAGGGCCGGCCCGTGCCCGACACGCTGTACGTGAGCTACGCCTACGGCTTCAGCAGCGAGGTGGGCGGCGGCTTCTATGACCGGCAGGAGACGCTCCTCCCCCTGGAGCAGCGTGACGCCTACCGCGTGGACACGCGGGCCGGTCCCTTCACCTCCGTGCAACTGGCCACGGACACGAGCGCCGCGAGCGCGGACGCGCTGGTGGAGGTGCTCGACAGCGAGCGCTATCCGCTGACCACGCTGAACGTCGCGTCCAGCGCGCGCCTGGAGCTGCGGGCCGCCAACCTCCAGCGCCCGGTCCTCGACCTCCAGGGCGGACGGTGCGTGGTGCGGCTGGGCAAGGGCGCCACGCTGGTGCTCAGCGGACTGCTGGTGCGCGGTGGCGTGCTGGAGGTGTACGCCGCCGACAACGCCACCCTGGACCTGCGGCACTGCACGCTGGTCCCCGGGCGGGACTTGATGCCCGACGGACAGCCGCGCACCCAGGCGCCGAGCCTCGTCGTGCGAGGGGCGAAGGACGGCGACTGCACCGTCCTCTTGAGCCGCTGCATCACCGGGCCGATTCAAACGGGCCGCGCCTCCACGCTCCGGCTGGAGGACTGCATCGTGGACGGGTTGGGAGGCCTGGCGCTCCAGCCGCTGCCACCCCTGCCGGGGCCGGTGGAGGACCCGCCGGTGGAGTCCTACGAAGGCGCCGGCAGGACGGGCGCGCTGCACGTGCTGGCCAGCACGGTGCTGGGGGGCGTGGAGGCCACCGTGCTGGTGCTCGGCAGCGACTCGCTCTTCACCGGCCGGGTCGACGTGGTGCAGCGCCAGGAAGGCTGCGTGCGCTTCTCGTACGTGCCGCCGGGCTCGCGCGTGCCCCAGCGCTTCCGGTGCCAGCCCGCCTACGCCGAGGACGCGCCCGACGACGTGCGCCTGGAAGTGGAGCGGCGCGTGAAGCCCGTCTTCACGTCGGACCGCTATGGAGACCCCGGCTACTGCCAGCTCCGGGATGACACCGACTCCGGCATCCGCCGGGGCGCGAGCGACGAGGGGGAGATGGGCGTGTTCCACCACCTTCAACAACCGCAGCGCGAGGCCAACCTCCGCGCCAGCTTGACTGACTACCTGCGCTTCGGACTCGAAGCCGGGTTCTTCTTCGTGACCTGAGGAGACGCCATGAAGGGTGATTTCAGCCGGAACACCTTCCGGCCCGCGAAGCACTACTCCGGCGTGCGGATGCAGCAGGGCCGCGTCCAGCTCGACGCCGACTGGAACGAGCACGTCGACATCCAGCGGTATCTGGACGAGACGACCTGGCGGGACATCATCGGCTCCAGCGGCACGCCCCAGGAGCCGGGCACGCCCGCGGACCAGACAGGGTTCGCCGTCGTCCTGATAGAGGGGCAGTTGCTGGTCCGCCGCGGCCACTACTACGTAGACGGCATCCTCTGTGAGAACGAGCAGGAGCAGGCCCTGGGCGCGCAGCCGGACCTGCCCGGCGTGCCGCTGCCCGAGGTGAACGGGCGCTACCTGGCGTTCCTGGACGTGTGGCGGCGCCACGTCACCGCGCTGGAGGACTCGGAGCTGCGCGAGGTGGCGCTGGGCGGACCGGACACCGCCACGCGCACCCGCACGGTGTGGCAGGCGCGGCTGTATCCGCTGACGGGCGACCAGGCCTCCGGGCCGGTGGAGGCGGTGCCGTGCCACACCTTCGGCACCCCCGAGTGGACGCCCGCGGAGCTGACGAGCACCGGCACGCTGGCGGCGCGCGGCGAGCCCGAGCAGGTCAGCGACAACCCGTGCATCGTCGCGGCGGAGGCGGGCTACCGCCGCCTGGAGAACCAGCTCTATCGGGTGGAGGTCCACC
The DNA here is from genome assembly GCF_013336645.1 of Myxococcus sp. CA039A. Lineage (NCBI taxonomy): Bacteria > Pseudomonadati > Myxococcota > Myxococcia > Myxococcales > Myxococcaceae > Myxococcus > Myxococcus sp. CA039A. The sequence continues at coordinate 19,832 of NZ_JABUMQ010000070.1, forward strand.
GGGCCAACACGAGCGGCGGCCGGGCCACCTTCAAGTGGTCTCGCGACAACGGCATCCTCTACACCCGCGTCGAGTCGGTGGACGTCGACGACCGCCTCCTCGTGGTGGCCGAGCCGGGCAAGGACGGCTACCGGCGCTTCCAGCCGAACCAGTGGCTGGAGCTGACCAACGAGTCGCGCGTGCTGCGCGGCGAACCCGGCGAGCTGGTCCGGGTGGAGGCCGTCACGGGCAATCGCATCACCATCGACACGGCGACGTGGCCTGTCACCCTGCCCTCCGGCGCGCTCACGGTGCGCGGCTGGGACACGGTGGGCACCACGGGAACGGTGGAGGTCATTCCGGCCGCCGACCCGACCAGCCCTGACAGCGGCTGGATTCCGCTGGAGAGCGGCGTGCAGGTGCGCTTCACCGCGGGCCACTACCGCACGGGCGACTACTGGCTCATCCCCGCGCGCACGGTGACGCGCACCGTGCTCTGGCCGCGGCGCGCGGGCGTCCCGACGTTCGAGTCCGCACACGGCATCCGGCACCACTACTGCGCGCTCGCGGTGATGGAGCGCACGAACCTCGGCTGGACGGTGCATGACTGCCGCAAGCTGTTCGCCCCGCTCACCGAGCACAAGACGCTGGTGTACGCCGGAGGCGATGGCCAGGAGGTGATGCCCACGAGGACGCCCGCTCCTCCGGCGCGGCTCGCGCGTCCGCTGCGCGCCGGAGTGTTCAACGGGCGGATTCCCGTGGAGGGCGCACGCGTCCAGTTCAGTGTCGTCACGTCCGAGGGCAACGGCACGCTGGAGGACGTGAGCAGGCCGGCGAACACCGGCACCACCATCGTCGTCTACACCGACGTCAGCGGCATCGCCGAGGCCTGGTGGACGCCGCAAATCGACGGGTGGCAGACGGTGGACCACCCCCGGCACAGCCAGGTGGTGGAGGCGCGGCTGCTGGACCATGGCAACGAGGAGGTCCACGCGCCGCTGCGCTACAGCGCCAGCCTCAGCGTCGCCTCGAAGGTGGCGTATGCCCCGGACACGGCCCAGGAAATCCTCAACGAGACGCACACCGTCCAGGAGGCGCTCGACACGCTGAGCCGGCAGCTGGTGCTCACGTACGAAGGGGGCGACGGGCAGGAGGCCATGCCCGGTGAAGTGCTCCCGCGCCCGCTGCGGGTGGGCGTGGCCCGTCACCAGCGCCGCGCGGCGAACCAGACGGTGCGCTTCCGGGTGCTGGGCGACGCCCGGGGGGAGTACAACGGCGTGCGCCTCGCGGGCTCGGGCAACCCCTGGACGGAGAGCATCATCGTCCCCACCGACGCGGACGGCATCGCCCAGGTGGAGTGGCTGCCGAACCAGAACGACGCCACGCAACAGGTGGAGGCGCGGCTGCTCGTGGCGGACGGCGGCGGCAACCTCCGCGAGGTCCACCTTCCCCTGGTCTTCACCGCGCGCCTGAGCCTCGCCGACCGGGTCGCCTACCAGCCCGGAGGGTGCCAGACGCTGTTCAGCGCGGACACGGTGCAGGAGGCGCTGGACACGCTGTGCCGACAGCGCACGTTCCTGTACCTCGGTGGAGACGGTCAGCAGGCCCACTCAGGGGATGTGCTGCCCACGCCTCTCATCGTCGCGGTGATGACCGGAGAGAACCCGGTCGCCAACGCCATCGTCCACTTCCGCCTGGTCCAGCCCCAGGACGGAGCCCGCCTGCGCTCCCTGGACGGAGCGCTGGAGGGGCCGTCGTTGCTCATCCGCACCGACGCGCAAGGCATCGCGGCGGTGCGCTGGGTCATCTCCCGGGCGGAAGCCCAGCAGGTGACGGCGGTGCTCGTCGAGGACGCTCAGCAGCCGACCCGGCTTCCGCCCATCGTGTTCAGCGCACGCCCCGGCCTGGAAAGTGGTGAAGAGGCCTCCGTCCACGTGGCCCGGGTGGAGCTGGCCGCCAATCCCCAGTTCGTGCTGGAGAACGATGGGCTGCTCGGGTTCGACCCCTTCGGCCTCTTCCGTCAGGGGATTCGCATCATCTGCACGGAGGAGCTCGCGCCCTTTCTGGCTCCCTCGGGCGCGCCCCTGCCCCTGCCACCGCCGGTCGTCACCCTGTCACTGGATGTCGTCTATCCGTTGACGACCCCGGACGTGACCTACTGGACGCAGCAGATGGGCCGCGCTCCGGGCTTCGTGGGTCACCAGACCTTCCACATGAGGGGCGAGGCGCGCATCTTCGGCACCGACATCGTCTGGGTCCCCCTCCTGGAGTCCTACCGGTGGATGGACCTGCTGCGCTCGTACAACATCGACAACTTCGCCAACGCCCGGATGCTCGCGAAGCTGCGGGTCCAGGGCGGCTTCATCCACTCGCGCGATGGCTTCCGCGTCCTCGATGGCGAGGTGATTTCCCAGTCGCTCCAGCGGCGCTTCGCCATCGGCTATCCCAACCGGGGCGACGGCAGGCAGGGCGGCGACTTCGAGCTGTGGTTCTGGATTCAGTGCTTCACCGGCTCTCCGCCCAGCCCCTTCCCGGGCCAGGGTGGAAGCCAGGTGCTGCCCGCCTCCACCCCGGAGTCCCGCTTCACGTCGGGCCTGGAGCAGCCCTGGGGACTGGCGAGAGACGCGAAGCACCAGGAGCTGCTGGTGGCGGACACGAGCGCCAGCGCCGTGGTGCGCTTCAGTCTGGCGGAGCAGGAGGCGACTCGCACGGTGGGAACGCTGCGCGAGGGCGTGGAGCAGCCCACGGCGCTGGTGTTGGACCCGGCCCGCGACGAGCTCTACGTGGCCAACGGCGGCGGGGACTCGGTGGCCGTCTTCCGCCGCGATGACAAGGGCGAGTTCCAGTCCGCGCGTGTGCTCTCCGGAAGGAAGACGGGGCTGTCTGGCCCGCTGGGACTGGCGCTGGACGTGAAGCAACACCGCCTCTTCGTGGCGGGCTCCGGCAAGGCGCAGGTGACGGGGCTGACGGCGGCGAGCAAGACGGGCCGGGGAGCCTTCCTCTCCCTGTTCGACATGGCGGCGGAAGGCGACACGGCGCCGCTCGCCCGGTGGACGGGGGAGCAGCTCAAGCTCAACCGCGCCTCGGGCCTGGCGCTCGATGTCACCCACCAGGAGCTCTTCGTCGCGGACTACGGGGCGGACGCGGTGGCCGTGTACTCGGTGGAGGCGCTGCTCGCGGGCAAGGAGAACGTGAAGCCGCTGCGGCTGCTTCACGGCAAGGCCACGGAGCTGGACCAGCCGACGGGTGTCTCCCTGGATGCGGCGGGCGAGGAGCTGCGGGTGGCCAACGCCCGCTCGGGCACCATCACCGTGTATCGCCGTGATGCCCACGGCGACGCGGCGCCGCTGCGCACGGTGGAGGCCCCCGCGAAGCCTCACAAGGGGCCTCGCGCCGTGCTGCCGTAGCCCCCGCCGCAAGGAGCCCGGCGTCCAGGCGCGCCCGTGTCGGTCCGGGCTCCGTGCGGCCCTCGACACGGGCCGCGAGACATCCGGCGCGTGACGCCTCTTCCCCGGGAGGAGGAATCACGCATGCCGCTCAAGAACTACGGAGTGCTGAAGGGCTCCGCCATCGCGCGACGGCTGGGCTCTGGCCCCAGTCCCCACTATCAGGTCCGCCTCGTCGACCAGGACGCGGACCACCGCATCGCCATCAACGTCAGCTCCAAGCTGCCGCCGTCGGACCTGGAGTACCTGGTCGACGAGAACTTCCGGCATCCATCCACCGACGCCCTCAAGGCCCTGCCGCTCGGCTTCACGGCCCTGCCTGGAGGAGGTGGCGGACGCGCGCTCGACTACATCCGGGGCAACTTCTTCGACCGCTCGCTCATGAAGGCGCTGTCGCCCAACGTGCCGGGGCCGGACAACGACTTGAACGAGAAGCTGGACCACTTCTTCCAGCGCGCCATGGCGGACGAGCAGGCCACCGTCTACGCCTTCGGCGAGACGTGGGGACCGGAGAGCGCGAAGGACAAGTACTTCGGCTTCAGCCCCGGACGCGGCATCCACGACATCCACATGAACCAGGGCAACCACTCCTCCTTCGCGAGCCAGGATGGCGTGTGGCAGGACGGCGGTGTGCTCCTCCACTTCGCGGAGCCCGAGCAGTGGGTGGGCATCTTCCTCAAGTTCCAGTCCCAGGTCTGGCACACCGACGACCGCACGGGACATGCCCTCACCACGCCCGTGCCCGAACAGCATGACGGCCTGGTGCGCATCATCGCCGCGCTCGTCAACGACACCCACGCGCCCGAGCAGGAGACCGTCACCCTCCTCAACACGTCACCCGCACCGGTGTCCCTCTCCGGCTGGGTGCTCGCGGACCGGAAGAAACACCAGCAGACCTTGAGCGGAGACCTGGCCCCCGGCGCCACCCGCGTGCTGCGCGTCCAGAAGCCCGTGGAGCTCACCAACCAGGGCGGCTCCATCAACCTGCTCGATGCCCAGGGGCTGAAGGTGGACGGCGTCTCGTACGTGAAGGAGCAGGTCCGTCGCCCCGGTTGGACCGTCGTCTTCTGACACGACGGACATGTGACACGGGGGTTGCCGGTGGGCCCACTCCAACCCCATCAGCGGTCGCGAGACATCGCGGCCTTCAACTCGGCCACGCCGCGCTTCAGCTCCGCCAGCTCCGCCTTCAGCGCGTCGACCTCGGCGTCCCGCACGTGAAGCTCGCGGGTGCGTCGCTCCAGCGCCTGGATGGCGGCCATGTTGACGCCGTCGATGTCGAGCATGCCGATGCTGGTGTCATCGACTCCCAGTCCGAAGGCCGCCCGGAAGTCCTGCGCCACCGGCCCCAGGTGACGCACGCCCGAGGCCTCCTCCTTGTAGCGCCAGCTCTCCACGGGGAGCCGCGCCACCTTCGCCAGGAGCTGCTCTCCGTCGATGCGGCGGAAGTCCTCCTTCTGGTGGCGGTCCGACGTGCAGCTGAACACGCCGGAGCCCGCCGGAAGATTGCAGCCCGTGGTCAACGTGGCGTTGGTCCGCAGAAAGACGCCGCCCGCCGCGCGCACCATGAACTGGTTCGCCCCGGTGTTGCTGACGAAGGCGGTGGTCGACTGGTCTCCCCAGATGAACGAGCCCGAGAAGCCGCCCGACGACGCCCGCTGCCCCAGGGCCGTGCTGTAGTCCGCGTCGGCCGTGACGCGATATCCCACCGCGATGGAGCCCTGGCCCGTCGCGGTGTTGGTGTAGCCCATGGCCACGGAGCCGAAGCCACTCGCGATGGAGTTCGCGCCACTCGCGAAGCTCACGCTGCCAGTCGACTGGTTCTGCGAGCCGAAGCACACCGCCCCCGTGCCGCTCGACAGGCACCCATCGCCGAAGGCGAAGCCGGCAAAGCCGCTCGCCCGGGTCTTCACCCCTCCCGCCCAGGAATAGAACCCCAGGTTGGCTTCATTCCATTCGTCATCCGCATAACCCGCGCGAAACGCGGAGCGAAAGGGGGACCACATCAGCCGCATCCCCGCGCCGCTCATCGGGACCTTGCCGTAGCCCAGCTCTCCGCGCGCCAGCAACCCACCTCCCGAATCCACTGTGAAGAGGGGCAACGCGTCCCAGACAGGCGTGCCCGTGCTCGTGTTCACGACGCGCAGCAGGGGCACGGGCGCGCCGACTCCCGCCGCCGCGTCGACGAACAGGCCGGACTTCGCGGTGGCCACGCCCGACAGGGACAGCGACGCGTCCTGGGCCTGCGTCCCGTTCTGGATGTAGCTCCCATTGCCGGGCAGGGGCGCGCGCGCGTCAGCGAGCCGGGGGTCATTGCCCTCCACCACCGTGCCAGGACCCGAGCCGTACGCGACGCTGACGACGCTGTCGTCATCCAGCCGAAGCCCCGAGCCCACCTCCCAGCTCTGGGCAGGAGGCGCCTCGGAGCTACACCCCACGGTGCCCAAGGACAGACACCCCAGCGCGGCGAACAGCGACCTGGTCTTCATGCGGTCTCCCGGTTTCCGATGGCCTGCGGCGGGAGAACGGGGTCGCGTTCAAGTCTTCGGGGGTGGGGTCATTTTTCCACCAGGGGGCGACCCGCTGCGCACCGTGCGGGTCAGCGCGCGGGCGGAACGCAGCGGTTCTGGGAATACGGCGGCTGGAGCGCGCACCAGGAGGGCCGTCCCGAGGAGGCCCAGGAGAGGACGAGGGCCGGCGGTCCCCCCTCATCGAGGGGCCCGGGCCAGGTCTCCACGAGCTGGAGTCCCTCGCGCTCGCTCCAGCGGTAGAGCTCCGGCGGGTCCTCCCGCTTCTCGCCCTCCAACGCGAATGCCAGCGTGTGAGCGGGCCCGCACAGGACGCGGGGCACGGGGCGCAGGCCCTTGTGGACCACGGCACGGCGGACCTCCGTGTCGCTCTCGAACCACACCAGCTCCAGGGTGGTGCCCTTGTAGCCCTCCGTCACGCCAAAGTTCGCCAGGGCATACGTGACGATCAGTTCCGAGTCACCACACCACTCCTGCGCCGAGGCGAAGACGGGGAAGCGGCTGAGACTCTCTCCGGACCGGGTGTCAACGAGGACGGCCGTACCGTTTCGCAGGCTCACCAGCGCGCGTGTCTGGGAGGGACTCGCGGAGACGGAGTTCACCTCCGTGATGCGCACCTTCCCCACCGCCATGACGGAGTCCGTCCGGCAGGAGTTGTTCTCCCAGTCGAGCGCCTCGCAGCTCCGCACATGGGTGACGACCGCGGAGCCCACGGTTTCGCTGCGCACGGATTCGGTGCATCGGCACGCGGAGGCCAGCAAGAGGACGAGCACGAGAGTCGCGTGGCGCATGGAGCCTCGGAGACGAAGGACGGTGCGGGCAACGCGGTGACTCTAGCGGACGTCGAAGCAATAGAAGACCCGGGGTTGGCCGGTGCCGGTGAGCACGTCGGTGTGCAGCTCCAGCCGGTAGCAGGGCTGGTCGCCTTGCTCCGGAGTCGGCCAGGTCGTGCGCTCCACCTGGAACGCGGTCAATAGGTCTGGCGCCCCCTCGCGTCGCAGGCGCAGGTGGCCGACATCGACGGAGTAGTCATGGACCTGGACGTGCTCATCCAGGTCGATGCTCTCCAGCGCCCCTTCCCGGTAGAACACCAGGCGGTCCGAGACGGGGTACCAGTCAGGGTCTCTCAGCCACGTGGCGAAGGCCACCCCCTGCCCCGCCGGGTCATACAGCTCGCGCTCCGGAGGTGACTCTTCATCGCCACCCGTGCGCGCCCGCTCCAGACGTGAGAGCGCCAGTCGGACCTCCGCCCGGACATCGCGGCGCGGCTCCGAGCCCTCCAGCGCGGACAACACGGGATGGGCCTCCACCGCCAGCCGTCGCCCCAGCGAGCGCGCCGCCTTCAACCGGACCTCGGGCTCCGGGTCCGAGAGCGCCTTCACCAGGGCCCGCTCCGCGACCTCTCCCGCCCTGTCCGCGAGCACCCGTGCCGCAGCCGTGCGGACCCTCGGGTCCACGTCGCGGGTGAGGGCCAGGGACAGGTCCTCGTCCGCCTCGGGGGCCGCGCCCGTGAGCGCGAGCACGGCCTGGGAACGCACCTGCCAGTCCGGGTCGGCACGCAACAGTCCCCGCAGCGGGGCGAGCGCCCGCGCCAGTCCGACAACGCGAGGCCACGCCACCACCGCCGCCTCACGCACGGGCGCGGACGTGTCCCCGAGTGCCTCCTGGATGACGGGCTCCACCTCGCCTCCGCCCAGACGCCCGAGCGCGGTGACGAGCGCGGCGCGCTCCTCCGCGTCGGAGGCGCGGCGGGCTTCGTCGACCAGCCGGGAGGTCGCCGCGCCGCAGCCGAGCTGGCCGAGCGCGAGGATGGCCAATTCTCGCAGCGGGGGAAGCGGATCATCCAGCAGGCGAACCAGCTGCTCGCAGCCGTCCGAGGTTCCTCGACGAAGCAGCGCGTGGACCGTCCGCATCCGCACCGTGGGCGAGACATCCGCGAGCAGCGGCAGCAGCGGCGTGGTGGGAAGGGAGGCACGCGGGGTGAGGGCCTCGACGGCCGACAGGCGCACCTGCTCATCCACGTCCTGGAGCGCCTCCACGAGCACGCGGTCCGCGGACGGGTCCTCCACGGTCGCCATCGCCGCGACCGCCGCGGCCCGGACGGAGGGCGCCGCGTCCACGAGCCCCTGCCGCGCCAGGGCCAGCCAGGTGTGTGCCTCCTGTTCCCTGGCGACATCGAGCATGTTCAGCCGCTCCGACTCCGTCGCGGAACCGAAGCGCGCGCCCAGCAGCGCTCCCGTTTCGGAGACGTCGAGTCGCGCCAGTGCCTCCATGGCCTGTCGTTGCACCGCGCTGTCCGCATCCGCCAGCGCGGTGACCAGGTGACTCCAGGCCACCTGTCGTGGCGCCAGGGCCAGTCCCCGCGCCGCCATCGCCCGGACGCGCGCGGAGGAATCGCCCATCGCCGAGAGCAGGAGGTCTTGCGCTCCGCGCGCATCCAGTCCCTGCATCGCGAGCAGCGCCAGGACCTTCTCCCGCTCCTGTCCCCCCGCGAGGGCCTCACGAGCCGCGTCGACCAGGTCCGCCCGCGCACGCAGCCGCGCGACACCTTCACCAGTGCCCTCGCTCGTCGTCCCGGCCAGTTGGCGCAGCAGCTCCGACGTCGACGGGGACTCACGCATGGCCGCCCCCTGGAGGTGTTCGCACTCGTGCCATCTGCCCCCCCTGGCTCCGTGCCGACAGCGCGGGATTCTACTCGCTCGCTCCCTGGGCGGGCCTCCGGGGTTGCCTCGCCCCGCGCCAAATCCGCCCCCAGGGCACGGAACTCCACACTTCGCCCGCAAGCCCCTCCGCCGCGCCAGCACCCCGGCAAGCGCCGCGTGGCCCGCACGCGAGCGCTCGGGGCCCCGAGGCCATCAGAAGGGCATCAAGGGGTGAAATGATGAGCGACCAGGCCACTGTTCCAGCTCCCATGGCCGCCTTTGAAAGCGCACCAGCCCGCCCGCCGCCGGTCGACTCCGCGGCCCTTCCCGTCGGCTTCACCGCGGACGTCCAGGCCATCGCGCGCATCGACGCCGTGAAGACGGTGCTGCGGGTGCTCTTGCAGACCACGGGGCTGCGGCTGGCCGTCGTCGCCCGCGTCACAGCCCAGGAGTGGCGGTGTTGCGCCGTGCTGGACGAGATGAACTTCGGCCTCAATCCGGGCGACACGCTGGCCATCACGACGACCTTCTGCAACACGGTCCGCGTCTCCGCGACGCCGCTGCTCGTCAATCACGCGAGCGAGGACCCCCGCTTCGCGAACCACCCCGCGCCCAGGCTCTACGGCGTGGAGAGCTACATCGCCGTGCCCGTGTACCGCAGGGATGGCTCCTTCTTCGGCGTCATGTGCGCGCTGGACGCGAACCCGGCCCTGCTCGCCGAGGACAAGCTCGAGGTGTTCCGTCACCTCGGGGAGCTCATCGGCCATCAGCTCGAGAACCAGGAAGAATTGGAGCGCAGGGACGCACAGCTCTTCAGCGCGAAGGAAGCGGCCCTGCTGCGCGAGCAGTTGATTGGCATCGTCAGCCATGACCTCCGCAATCCGCTCAACGCCATCCTCCTCTCCGCCTCCACGCTGGTGCGACGCACGGACCTGGACGAGCGGGCGCGCAAGGCCATCCGCCGCATCGTGGACTCGGCGGACCGCGCGCAGCGGCTCATCCGGGACCTGCTCGACTTCACCCAGACGCGCATGGGACAGGTGCTGCCCGTCAAGCGACAGGTCATGGACCTGCATGAGCTGACCCAGCAGGCGGTGGATGAGGTGCAGGCCGTCATGCCGGAGCGGCTGCTGGAGGTCGAGACGAGCGGCGATGGACAGGGCGCCCTGGACTCGGACCGCATCGCCCAGGTGATTCACAACCTGCTCTCCAACGCCGTGCAGTACAGCCCACCGGGCGCCCGCATCCAGGTGCTGAGCGAGGGCAGCCCCCTGGAGCTGGTGCTTCGGGTGAACAACGCCGGACCGCCCATCCCCATGGACGTGATTCCCACCCTCTTCGAGCCCATGCGACGTGGAACGGAGGCCGGAGTGGAGCGGCGCAGCGTCGGCCTGGGCCTCTTCATCGTGGACCAGATTGCCCGAGCGCACGGAGGCCGCATCGAGGTGACCTCCACCCTGGCGGGCGGAACGACCTTCAGCATCCATCTGCCGCGCTGCGGCTGACGGCCCCTCCCTCGCGCGAGAGCGGGTATAACGCGCGCAATGGAGTCCACGCCGTCGCTCCCCCAGCCACCCCTCGCTGACCCCTGGCGGCTCCCCGTCTTCTGCCTGGCGGCGGCCTCGGTGCTCGCGCTGACGCTCCAGCTCACCAATGGCACGCTCCGCGAGGACTCGATTCAAGGCCTCACGAAGTGCCTGGGCCTGAGCCTGCTGGCGGTGGTCGGCCCGGGCTTTCGTCGTCCCTGGCGGTGGGCGGAGCCGGTGCTCGCGTTGCTCCTGGGAGTGGCGCTGCTGTGGCAGCTCCAGGCCCTGCTCTCGGACTACCCTTCGTCCGCGCTGCGGCTCAACGGCCCCTGGCCCTTTGCGCCCTTCCATGCGCACCTGGCCACCGCGGCGCTCGTGTCGGGTGCGCTCCTGGCGGGGCCGGAGCGACTGCGGCAGGTGGGCGTGCCCGTGCTGCTGGGGGTGTATCTGCTGCTTGGGGGATGGATTCTCCGGCATGCCCCGTCGCCGAACATCGACGTCTTCGTGTTCCAGCTCCAGGGCGCGGACGAGCTGCTGCGCGGCGGCAATCCGTTCGCGATGACGTTCCCCAACATCTACGGGCATACGCTCTGGTACGGAGAGGGACTGGCGAGGGACGGGCGTCTGCTGTTCGGCTTTCCCTATCCTCCCTTGAGCCTGGTGTTCGCCACGCTCGGCCGCGTGCTGGCGGGCGACCCGCGCTACGCGCAGCTGGTGGCCACGGCGGTGGCGGCGGGCTTGATGGCGTATGCGCGTGGGGGACGGCTGGGCGCGGGAGCCGCCGCGCTCTACTTGCTCACGCCGCGCGGCTTCTTCGTGCTGGAGCAGTCCTGGACGGAGCCGTTCCTGGTGATGCTGCTGTCGGCGAGCGTCTTCTGTGCCTTCCGCTTTCCTCGGGCCCTCCCCTACGTCTTCGGGCTGACGCTCGCCGTGAAGCAGCACACGGTGTTCCTCGTGCCGCTGGCCTTCCTGCTGGTTCCCGAGCCCCGGCGGCTCTGGGGCCTGCTCTGGCGCGCGGGAGCCACCGCCCTGGCCGTGAGCCTTCCGTTCGCGCTTCCGGACGTGAAGGCGTTCTTCCACAGCGTGGTGGCGCTGCACATCCACCAGCCGTTTCGCACGGAGTCGCTGAGCTACCTGGCCGCGTGGGTCGCCCGGGGCCATGCGCCTCCGCCCATCTGGATACCGTTCGTCGCGGTGGCCCTGGTGCTGGGCCTGAGTCTGTGGCGCGCGCCCCGGTCGCCGTCGGGCTTCGCCGCCGCCACGGCCCTCACCTACGCCACCTTCTTCGCCTTCAACAAACAAGCGTTCTGCAACTACTACTACTTCGTCGTGGCGGCGCTGTGCCTGGCGGTGGCCTCGGCACGACTGCCCTCACCCCAGGTCCGGGTCGAGTGACAGTTTCCGGAGCCCCCGGTGTTCCAGGGACAGCGCGCCTGGACTGCGCGCCCCCTTCACTGGAGGCAGGACATGTGGAAGCGCGTGGCGGCGGGTGTACTCACGGCGTGGTGGCTCGCGGGCTGCAGTGACTTCGACGTACACGGCAACGGAGACACCGTCACGGAGGAGCGCCAGGTGGAGGCGTTCCAGTCGGTGACCCATGAAGGGAACCTGGACGTGGTGGTGCGCGAAGGGGAGACAGCCACGCTCAAGGTGACACTGGACTCGAACCTCCAGGACAACGTGCGCACCTTCAAGGGCCCGGATGCGTCCCTCTTCATCGTGACGGACGGCAACCTCCACCCCAAGGGCACCGCGCGGGTGGAAATCACGGTGCCACGGCTGGTGGGCGCGACGCTGGAAGGCTCCGGCTCGATGACGGTGGAGGGCTTCATCGGCCAGACCGAGGAGCACGTGCGGTTGGAGTCGACGGGCTCGGGCGGCCTGCGCTACTGCGGCGGAGCCCGCACGGTGGAGGCGAAGGTGGAGGGCTCCGGCCGGGTGGTGATGTGCATGCCGGACTCGGTGCTCGTGGAGCGGGCGGACTTCTCCCTGTCCGGTTCCGGCGAGCTGAGCTGGACGGGCGCCGCGAGCGACGTGCATGTCGCCAGCGAGGGCTCCGGCCGGGTGAAGCTGAAGGGCACCAGTTCGCGGCTGAACGTGCGGATGGAAGGCAGTGGTGACCTGGAAGCCCGCGAGCTGCGCGCGGTGGACCTGGACCTGGTCTCCGAGGGCTCCGGCGATGCGAGCGCCACCGTCGAGGGCGGCACCGTGAATGTCTCGCTGGACGCGTCGGGCGACGTGGACCTGTGGGGCGACGCCTCCGTGCGCTCCATCCGCGTGAATGGCAGCGGCAGGGTCAACTGGCACTGACCGACGTTGGGTCGCGGGCGGGCCGTCCCAGGGCGGGGGCCCTCCTCCCCCGGACAGCACGGCCGCCTCCCCTCCTACCGAGCCCTCCGCCACCACCGGCCTTTCTTCGCGGGCGCCTCCGGGATATTCACCGCGGGAATGAAGGACGCAGAGACCTCGTCGCCCGCACTCCCCGCTGATACCGACCTCACGTCGCCCTCCTCGCTCTCGTTGGAGGACGTCCGTCGATGCACCCGCCTCCTCGAGGCCGCGGCGGAGGACCGCATCCTGCTCACTCGGCTCCCCGAGGAGGACAAGCTCGCCCTCCTGGTCGCCGCTGGCCGCCTGGTGCACCCGGACCGTGGGGCGAAGACGCGGCTGGAGAAGGCCCTGCGGCGGGAGCGCCGGCAGGAGAAGGAGACCAAGGACCGCGAGGTCCGGGCGTCCACCCGCATCCGGCTGATGCGCCGGGCGCCCGTCTTCAACGTGCCCATGCTGCCGCCCCCGCCCGAGGAGAACCCGGGGCAGCTGCTGGAGACGCCGCGCAAGTGCTACGTGTGCAAGGCGGAGTTCCGTCAGCTGCACTTCTTCTACGACTCCATGTGCCTGGAGTGCGCGCACTTCAACTACGCCAAGCGGACCCAGCGCGCCTCCCTGGACGGCAAGGTCGCGCTCATCACCGGCGCACGCGTGAAGATTGGCTTCCAGGCCTCGCTGATGCTGCTGCGCTCGGGCGCCACCGTCATCGCCACCACGCGCTTCCCCCAGGACGCGGCGCGGCGCTACGTGCTGGAGCCTGACTTCGCGGACTGGTCCCACCGGCTGCACATCCACGGGTTGGACTTGCGGCACGCGCCCAGCGTGGAGCTGTTCGCCACGTACGTGGAGCAGACGCACCAGCGGTTGGACATCATCATCAACAACGCGGCGCAGACGGTCCGCCGTCCTCCGGGCTTCTACGCGCACCTGCTCGAGGGCGAGCAGCTCCGCCTGGAACAGCTGCCGGAGGCCGCGCGTCCGCTGCTCGCGGGACACCGGGCCTGCATCGAGACCGTGACGCCCATGCTCGGCACCGGCGGCACGGTGGACGCCTCCTCGCTCACGACGACCTGGCGCAGCAGCGACCCGGCGCTGGGCATCCACTCGTCCGCCGCGCTGTCGCTCCTGCCCTACGCGATGGAGCAGGAGGGGGACACGCGCGCCCTCTTCCCCCAGGGCCGGCTGGACGCGGACGAGCAGCAGGTGGACCTGCGCAACATGAACTCGTGGCGGATGAAGCTGGCGGACGTGCCGACGGCGGAGATGCTGGAGGTCCACCTGATCAACGCGGTGGCGCCCTTCATCCTCTGCGGCAAGCTCAAGCCGCTGATGATGCGCGACCGCTCCTCGGCGGGCCACATCGTCAACGTGTCGGCGATGGAGGGCAGCTTCTCGCGCGGGACGAAGACGGACCGGCACCCCCACACCAACATGGCGAAGGCCGCGCTGAACATGATGACGCTGACGTCCGCGGCGGACTACGCCAAGGACCGCATCTACATGAACGCGGTGGACACGGGCTGGGTCACCGACGAGGACCCGGTGTTGTTCTCGGAGCGCAAGGTGGTGGACCTCGACTTCCAGCCTCCCCTGGACATCATCGACGGCGCGGCCCGCATCGTGGACCCGGTCATCTTCTCGGAGAACACCGGCCAGTTCTCGTGGGGCAACTTCTTCAAGGACTACCGCCACACCGCGTGGTGAGCATGTCCCCGCGTCGCGCGGGCCCCTGACGGAAAAGCCAGGGGCCCACCGCGTTCACTCGCGGCGGAAGCGGCGGCGCAGGCTCAGCGGCACCAGCAGCGCGAGGAGCAGGGGCCACAGGCCCGGACTGGCGCTGCATCCACCGTCGTCCCCAGGCGCGTCCTTGTCCGGCCCCGGACCCGCGTCCGAAGAGCCCGCATCCGAAGGCCCCGCGTCCGCGTTGCCGCTCCCCGAGTCCGGCTGGCCCGAGCCCGCGTCGGGCGTTCCGGAACCTGCGTCGGGCTCACCCGTGCCCGGCTCGCAGTTGCCCAGCGAATGCTCCAGCGCGCCCAGCGTGTGCGCCCCGGTGGAGGGCCGAGGACGCCGGCAGAAGTCCTCGCTGACGAGGGCATTGGGGGCGGCGGCGCCGACGAGCTGGGACACGGAGCCCTTGAGCGTCAAGTCGCCCTGGAGGGGCGCGGCATACCAGGACGTCCAGGTGGCGGTGGCCACGTTCATCAAGTTCGTGCCCGCCGTGAAGCTGCCGGTGTCGCGGCCCCGGATGACGGACGACAACACGTTGCCGTGGGCCTCGCCGGTGGAGGACGCGAAGCGGAAGTCCACGCCCGTCGTGCCGATGAAGGTGTTGAACAGCACCTTCGTGCGCGTGGCCCGGTTCAGGTAGACGGCGACATCCGAGCAGTTCGCGACGATGTTGTTTCGCAGGATGCCATCCGAGTGCTCGGGGTCACACGGCACGTTCGCATCGAAGGCCGGCGCACAGAACGCGGCCCCCGTTCCGCCGCCGCCGAAGGACAGGCCAATCCGGGTGTCCGAGGCCGGCAGGTCCCTGGCGCAGACGACGCGGTTGCGCTCGAAGAGGCCGCGCTTGCCACCGCTCTTCATGAAGGCGCCGTAGGAGATGCCGCCCTGCTTGGAGAAGTCGTGCAGCTCGTTGTCGCGGACCACCCAGTCGTCGCCCGTGTCGATGTTGAGCTTGGTGACGGGAGTCGACGTCGCGCGCGGGCGCGTGTCGTAGATGTCGTTGTGCTCGATGAGCCCTCGGTGGGGCATCTCGAAGACACCCTCGGTGTTCTTCGTCGCGTTGGCCTTGAGCTGCGCGTTGAAGTCGCGCACCCGGCTGTGGCGCAACACGAAGCCCTCCGCGTGGCCGGTGACGTGGAAGGCGTGTTCGCAGTCTGGGTCTCGCGCGCAGATGCCCTCGATGGTGAGCCCGTCGAAGACCCAGGAGCGACCCGACACCTTGAAGCCCTCCACGGCGTTGAAGCGGATGAGGGCCGCATGGCGATTCGCGGCGCGCACGGTGATGGGCTGGGCCTCGGTGCCCTCCGCCTTGCAGTCCAGGTTCGCGTTCACGGTGTAGGTGCCGTCCGCGAGCACGATGTCGTCACCGGCCTTCGCCGATGCGAGCGCGGCTTGCAGCTCCGCCACGGTGGAGACGTTCTTCACGGCGGCGGCGCCAGTCAGGGGCAGCAGGAGCAGGACCAGGGAGGAGGGTCGCATGGGGACTCCAATCACGGGGGTCTGCGACCCTAGCGGATATCTCCCTCCGTGGGTCCGGGGCTACACCCGGGGGCGGGCGGCCCATGGTCTGTCGATGGGGTGGCACCTGTCACCATGGTACAAATCTCAAGCATTCCTGAACGTCCGAAGCGCAGGGGACAACACCCAATGATGTCAGCGGTTCCGGGCATCATGCTGCGCCCAGGCGGGCCATCGCCGATCGACAACATCTGGAGTCAGTCACCCTCCAAGTTCCGCCTCAACCCTCACTTCCTTCTCTCATCCCTATGCAGATTCCTCGTGTTCATTCGCGGTCGCTGAGCGCATTGCTCGCCACCCTGTTCCTTGTCTTGTCCGCGTGCGGCGGAGATGACTCTCCCAACACGGATGCCGGTACCCGGCCCCCCGATGCGTCCATCCCAGACAGCGGTGGCGACGCGGGCCCGCCCGACGGCGGAGAGGACTCCGGCACGCCCGGCAACGAGGAGGACTCAGGCACCCACACGGGTACCGACGGAGGGCCGGGCCCCCAGCCAGAGCAAGACGCGGGACCGACCCCGGAGACCGACGCGGGACCGACCCCAGGGACCGACGCCGGACCGACACCGCAGACCGACGCCGGACCAGTCCCGGAGACCGACGCGGGACCGACACCGGAGCCGGATGCGGGGCCGCTCGACGGGGGACCGGCACCAGAGCCGGACGCGGGGCCGCTTGATGGGGGACCGGCACCGGAGCCGGACGCGGGGCCCCTTGACGGGGGACCTGCCCCTGAACCCGACGCCGGAATGAGCACCTGCGGCGATGGCCACCGCCAGCTCTCGGAGGCCTGTGACGACGGCAACACGGTGAGCGGCGACGGCTGCTCCGCGAGCTGCGCCGAGGTCGAACCTGGCTGGGTGTGCGAGCAGGCAGGCCAGCCCTGTGTCCTGCTTCCCGTGTGTGGCGACGGCCAGGTGGATGGCCAGGAAGTCTGCGACGACGGCAACACGACGAGCAACGACGGCTGCGACACGAGCTGTGCCGTGGAGACCGGCTGGAGCTGCCCGGCGAACGGCGGGGCCTGCGGCGCGGCGGCGTGCGGCGACGGCATCCTCGCCGGACAAGAGGAGTGCGAGGACGGCAACACCACCTCCGCGGACGGCTGTAACGGCTCGTGCCGTCTGGAGTCCGGTTACAAGTGCCCCATTGTCGGCCAGCCGTGCAGCCGCACCACCTGCGGCGACCAGGTGACCGAAGGGACCGAGCAGTGCGACGATGGAAACAACGACACCGGCGACGGTTGCTCCCCGCTCTGCATGAGGGAGCCTCTCTGCACCAACGGCGTCTGTGAGTCCGTTTGCGGCGACGGAGTGCTGCTGCCGAACGACACGACCGAGGAATGCGACGACGGCAACACGCGCGCCCATGATGGCTGCTCGTCGTCGTGTGAGCTCGAACCCGGCTTCCAATGCGTCATCACCATCGAGTCACCTCCCGCCCAGGT
>NZ_JABUMQ010000710.1:0-904 GCF_013336645.1 Myxococcus sp. CA039A
GGGCTGGGGCGGTGGAAGGGGGGCGCATGGACGCGCTACTCGGTGTCGCAACACGGGCTCTACGACGACGCGGTGTTCAGCATCGTCCCGGACGGAGATGGCCACCTGTGGATGAGCAGCAACAAGGGCGTGTCCCGGGTGTCGCTGCGTGAGCTGGAGGAGGTGGCGGAGGGACGCCGCTCGCGGCTGGCGGTGATGGGGTTCGACCAGACGGACGGCATGCGCACCGCGGAGTGCAACGGGAACACGCAGCCGTCGGGGTGGCGGGGCAAGGATGGGCGGCTGTGGTTCACCACCATCCAGGGCGCCATCGTCGTGGACCCGGTGCGGGTGCGCGCGAGCCGGCAGCCTCCCGAGGTGCGCATCGAGGAAGTGCGCGTGCAGGGCGAGCTGGTGCCGGTGACGGGCCCGGTGGAGCTGCGGCCGGATGGCTCGCGGCTGGACATCCGCTTCACGGCCTTCACGCCCGGGGACGCGGTGCGGTTGCCGTTCCGCTACCGGCTGGTGGGGCACGACGACGGCTGGGTGCGCGCGGAGATTCGCCGGGCGACGTACACGGGGCTGCGGCCCGGGCGTTATCGCTTCGAGGTGCAGGCGGAGGGCCGGGACGGGGGCTGGACGGAGCCGGTGTCGCTGGACGTGCTGCTGGAGCCGAGCCTGTGGCAGCGCACGGACTTCTGGGTGTTGTTCGTGCTGGGGCTGGGGATGTTGGGCGTCAGCGTGTACCTGCTGCGAGTGGGGCAGCTGAAGGCGCGTGAGCGGTGGTTGGAGGCGCGCGTGCAGGAGCGCACGCGGGAGCTGGCGCGGGCGAACGAGGAGCTGGAGGCGAACGTGCGCACGCTGCGGCAGACGCAGGCGCAGCTCGTCCAGGCGGGGAGGATGGCGGCGGTGGGGCAGCTCGCGG
>NZ_JABUMQ010000711.1:0-901 GCF_013336645.1 Myxococcus sp. CA039A
GAGTTCCTGCCGGGTCCGGTGGAGGCGGTGGTGGTGGAGGGGCGGACGTACGCGGTGCCCTGGTACCTGGACGTGGGCGTTCTGTACTACCGGACGGACCTGGTGCCTCGGGCGCCGCGCACGTACGCGGAGCTGGAGCGCTTCGCGCTGGACGCGAAGGCGAAGGTGCCGGGCATCCAGGGCTTCGTGTGGCAGGGCCGGCAGTACGAGGGGTTGAGTTGTAATGTCTTTGAGGCGCTGTGGGGGCACGGCGGGGACGCGATGGGGGAGCACGGGCGCGTGTTGTTGGAGACGGAGGCGGCGCGCGAGGCGCTCGCGTATCTGCGCGGGTTGCTGGTGAGCGGGGTGTCTCCGGAGACGGTGATGGGGTTTGGGGAGGAGGAGGCGCGGCGCATCTTCCAGGAGGGGCGCGCGGTGTTCATGCGCAACTGGCCGTATGCGTGGAGCGAGGCGCAGAAGGAGGGCTCGCCCATTCGCGGCAAGGTGGGGATGGCGCCGTTGCCGACGGTGAGTGGCGAGCCGGGATTCGGGACGCTGGGTGGGTATCAGCTCGCGGTGAACGCGCATGTGTCGCCGGAGCGGCGGAAGCTGGCGGCGAAGCTCATCGCGCACCTGACGTCGCCGGAGGCGAACCTGGTGCTGGCGGTGCATTACGCGCGCAATCCGCCCCGGGCGTCTGTGTATGACGATGCGAGGTTGAAGGAGAGCTCGCCATTCATCGCGGGCCTGCGGGAGATGGCGGAGCGCGCGAGGCCCAGGCCGGTGACGCCGTACTACAACCTGATTTCAGATGTGTTGCAGAGCGAGTTCTCCGCGGCGGTGGCGGGACTGCGCTCGCCCGAGGCGTCGCTGAAGCGCGCGCAGAAGCAGGTGGACCATTTGATGGGGGAGGGGCGATGAG
>NZ_JABUMQ010000712.1:0-899 GCF_013336645.1 Myxococcus sp. CA039A
GCCCAGTTGAGGGCGAGGTCCGCGACGGCCTCCCAGCCCGGCTGCGCCACGGTGTAGTGCGAGCGGCCCTTGAGCTCCACGTACTCCGTCACCGCCTTCGACTTCGCGTAGCGCTTCACGTTCTCCCGCTGGATTTTCGCCGGGAGGATGATGTCCGAGTCACCCGAGAGGAACAGCAGCGGCGCGCGCTCGTCGTTCTTCAGATTCACGGTGACTTCGGAGTGCGGCGTCAGGTTGGCGAGGGCGCCCTGGAACAGCGCGCGGCCCGAGCCCGGCACGTACTGCGTGCGGTACACCTCGTCCGACTCCTCCTGCGTCAGCGTGTTGGTGAAGGCGTAGTGGAACTGCTCGGGCGTCATCGGCGCGGGGCGGTTCACATTGGCGGGGTTGAGCAGCGTGGACGCAGTCGACTTGATGGTGGTGAACGGCAGCGTGTAGACGCCCTTCACCGGCGCGGAGTGGATGGCGACGCCCGCGGCGCCCACGCCCCTGTCCAACAGCATCTGCACGAAGGCGCCGCCGTACGAGTGGCCCATGAGGATGGGCGGGGTGGGCAGCGCGCGGATGATGCGCTCGTAGTGGTCGACAATCTGCTTCACGCGCAGATTCTCCAGCGGCGTCGGGTCCTTCTGGAGCGCCTCCACGCCGACCTCCAGGCCGGGCCACGACGGGGCGATGACGCGGTAGCCGGCCTTCGTGAAGCGGTCAATCCAGCCCTGCCAGCTACGGGGCGTCATCCACATGCCGTGGACGAGGACGATGGTGTCGGGCTGGGTCTGGGTCTTCTGGACGGTGGCGCTCATGGCGTACTCCCTCTTGGTTTCACCGCGTCTGCCGCGGTGTGCGTTGCTGACAAGAGGAACAGTAGAGACCTGGGCGTCCGCGAAAAATGGGGCGCC
>NZ_JABUMQ010000713.1:0-888 GCF_013336645.1 Myxococcus sp. CA039A
AACCTACCGCGAGCAAGCCCGAAAAGAGTTCCTGAGCGTATCCAAGCAACGAAAAGCGTCAGCCAAAGTGATTCGAAAAGCCGTCAAGAAGCAACTCGGCTACGTGGGCAGAGATTTGCGGATCATTGAAGGACTCATGGTACACACACCTCTTACCGTACTGAGCAAAAGACAATATCGCCAGCTTCTCGTGATCTCGGAGTTATACCGTCAGCAGCGCGAGATGATGAAGAACAAGGCACATACCATACCGGATCGCATTGTGAGCATCGAACAACCGCATGTTCGTCCGATCGTCCGCGGCAAAGCCGGCGCTAACGTGGAATTCGGCGCTAAAATCGCCACCAGCCTGGTGAATGGCTACACCTGGATCGAAACGGTACAATGGGACAACTTCAACGAGGCGACCACGCTGCAGGCTTCGGTTGAAGCATACAAACAGCGGTTTGGGTATTACCCCGCCGTCATTCTGGCCGATAAAATCTATCGCAATCGTGAAAACCTGAACTACTGCAAGGAACGCGGAATTCGTCTAAGCGGACCAAAACTTGGCAGGCCTTCCAAAGAGCAACGTGACGCCGATGATCGAAAACAAGAGAAGCAAGACGCGGCAAAGCGCAATGCGATAGAAGGAAAGTTCGGCGAAGGCAAACGCAAGTTGGGTCTGGGCCGAATTTGCACCCGCAATGCTCACACGAGCTTAACAGTTATCGCCATCCAGTTTCTGGTAATGAACCTGGAACGGCGACTACGGGTTCTTTTTTTCTCTTTTTTCAGATTTATCCCATTCCGACAGCCTTTTCGCTTGAAAATCCACCGGAAAATCACGGTCTAGGCATGTTCGGTACGGGAAGGTACAAATTGATGTTGTTCAGCAAGCCCTAAATA
>NZ_JABUMQ010000714.1:0-877 GCF_013336645.1 Myxococcus sp. CA039A
AGAGCCTCTATCAAATGTGAGGATAGAGGCTTCGGAAGAGCATGACGCAGCAGCCGAGGACGAGGAAGCCGAAGTGGATGTCGTCCCTGCGCTCGTCACGGACACGGAGCCGACGAAGTTGATTCTTCCAGGCCAGAGTGCGCTCCGCCACCCAACGGTGACGTCCCAGGCGCTCCTTGGACTCGACACCTGGTCGCGCGATGCGTGGTGCGATACCGCGCCTTCGAAGCCCGCGCCGGTTCTTCTTCGAGGCGTAGGCCTTATCCCCGTGGACCTTTCTGGGGCGGAAGCAGCGTTGCCCTGAAGGCATCCTCACGGGAGGTATGGAGTCCACGAGGGGAAAGAGTTCGTGGGTGTCGTGCACGTTCGCCGCCGTCAGCGACTCGGTGAGCGGCAGTCCATGAGCCTCTACGAGAAGATGATGCTTGCTACCCGCCTTCGCTCGGTCCGTCGGATTTGGGCCCGTGAGGGCCCCCTTTTTGAGGCCCGGACAGACGACGAGTCGATGCTGGCGCGGGAGAGGTCCACTCTGCCTCGTAGCCCCAGCTCATCCAGCAGTTGGTGCTGGAGCTTTTCCCAGACGCCGGCCTCGGTCCATTCCTCCAACCGGCGCCAAGCCGTCATGCCCGACAGGCCGAACTGCTTGCGAGGAAGCATCTCCCAAGGAATACCGCTCCTCAGCACGAAGACAATGGCCTCCAGTGCCGCTCGGTCATCTGCTCGGGGGCGCCCCAGCTTCTTCTTGGGTCGCGGCGGAGGCAGCAGCGGCGCCACACGCTGCCAGAAGGCGTCGGGAACGAGTTCGCGGACCATGCACTCAAGCTGGGGATGCCCTTCGTCGGTGGCCACCCCAGCCCTGACTTTTGTTAGGTCCTCT
>NZ_JABUMQ010000715.1:0-867 GCF_013336645.1 Myxococcus sp. CA039A
CCTCCCACCCCATCCCCTCGGACTCCCGGCAGGCTCCGGTTCTCCAGCACATGCCACGCGTCCGCCTCCGACGGCGCGCGGATGAGCGTGTCCACCTGCGCCACGAAGCTCGTCCCATCCAGGGGCAGCGGCGCCACCGGCGCACTGAACCCCTCGATGGCCTCGCCCAGGAGCAACACCCGGGCGCCCTTCCCATCCGGATGCTGGAGCAATTCCTCCAACACCAGCCGACCCCGGCCACTCTCCACGCCAGGGGCCAGCACGATGAGCGCCGGCAGGTGATGCCCGTAGGCAATGAGCGCATCCGCGGCGGACGTGGCGAGGATGACCTCGTGCCCGTCACGGGTGAGCAGACGCCGCACTGCGGCGATGGTGGCGATGTCGTCGTGGACGAGGAGGACCGGTGCGCCCATGGGGGGGCACCGAGTCTACAGCATGGCCCCCGGATCCACGTCGATCACGACCTTCACCGCCGAAGGAACGTCAACCAGGGCCGCCTCCACCCTGGCGAGCAGCGGGGCAAGCGCCACATGCGTCGGCCCCTTCAGGAGCAACTGCCAGCGCGTCTTGCCCCGGATTTTGGCGATGGGCGCCAGGGCCGGCCCCAGAAGCCGCACCCCCACCGACGCCGGAGGCATGTTCTTGGTGACGAGGTTCCCCAGGTGCCGGGCCACGCTGGCCGTCTGCTCCGGGTGCTCCCCCTCCAACCGGATGGACGCCATGCGCGCGAAGGGCGGATACGCCAGCGCCTTGCGCCACTCCAGCTCCTGCTGGGCGAACCCATCGAAGTCATGGGCCAGCACCCGCTTCACCGGCTCCGCGTCCGGGTTGTACGTCTGCACCAGCACCCGACCCGGGTCCTTGCCC
>NZ_JABUMQ010000716.1:0-867 GCF_013336645.1 Myxococcus sp. CA039A
ATGAGTCAACCATCGAGCCACTCGCAATTCAAATGAGTTTGGAATTCACGTCAAAGCTTTTCACGGACGGAGAACGCCGGAGCGGGAACGAGATCATTTTCGAAGCCAACCGGCTGCAATACGCCAGCATGACCACGAAGCTGAATCTCATGCAGATGGTTGACCGCGGCGCTATGACACCGAACGAATGGCGGGCGGCAATGAATCTGGCGCCGATTGAAGGCGGGGACGCGCCGATCCGCCGTCTTGATACCGCACCAGTAAACACGCAATCAGTGAAGGAGGGAAGCCCCAATGAGCCAGGTCAAGAAGGAGCTCCGCCTGATGGAAATCAGGGCGGTGCAGGACAATCCGGACAGTAACGAGATGATCGTCGAAGGCTACGCGATCCGTTTCAATGAACCCGCAATTTTCGATTTTGGGGGAGAAGAGTTTCGCGAAATCATCGATTCCCGCGCCTTAGACAAGGCAGACATGACCGATGTGCCGCTAAAGTATAACCATTCAGATCATGTCATGGTTATGGCGAGAACCCGAAACAAGACCCTTCAACTCATTCGAGACGAGAAGGGTCTTTTTATTCGGGCATCGCTAGCTGACACAACGGCCGGCCGCGACCTTTATACACTCATCCGACGCGGGGACATCGACAAGATGTCCTTTGCTTTTTCCGTTGACTACGAGAACAACGGAGATGAGTATAATCGCAAGACACGCACGCGCACCATCAAGCGCATTAAGAAAATTTGGGACGTCGCCGCGGTGGATACCCCGGCTTACAATAGCACGTCTATCTCGGCAAGGAGCTTCTTTGAGGTGGAGATCGAGAAGGAGCGCAAGGCGGCGGAGACTGCTGAATTGCGGAAG
>NZ_JABUMQ010000717.1:0-858 GCF_013336645.1 Myxococcus sp. CA039A
GGTCGATTCCGGGGGGGAGCCGGGGGCCGAGCAGGCCCCTTCCCAGCCTTCGGAGGGTTCCTCTTCCGGCAGCCCCTCGGGTTCTGATAGTTAAGCGCCTCTTTTCACGTCTCCACACCGGAGCACAGGAGTCAACGATGGCCCGCAGCAAGAGCAAGCACCGCCGCGTGCAGATGAAGATCAAGCAGGCCTGGAAGAAGCGGGCCAAGAAGAACAAGGCCGAAGCGAAGGCCGCCGAGAGCAAGAAGAAGTAGGCCCGTCCTCCGTTGGCGGCCCGTGGCGCTATTCCCGGGTCGCCGAAAACGGAACGATGACGCTGCACCGCTGGGGCGCCGTTCCGCTCGGGCGAGAGTAGTTGCCGGTATACGTCCCATCGAGTCGCGCCGTGCCGCCGTCCCCCTCGAAGGACGTGTAGCGACCGGCGAGGCTCAGGGTGTCCATCCTCCCGCCATCCATGGCTCCGCCCAGGGAGCCGGCGAGGGTGAATGAGCCCTCCGCGGACACGTTCCCCAGAAGCCCCACGCCCTCCAGGTTGCCAATGAGCCTGTCGCCGGAGCGGGTGATGTCCAGCGGCCGTCCCCGGGGCAGCTCCACGCCCAGCAGGGTGCAGTCGGCCGGCACGCCGCCGTCGCCGAAGGCCATCCGGTAGCGACCTTCCAGGGGCGGACACTCGGTGCAGGGGGTGGCGCCATCTCCACAACCCGGGGCGGCCAGGCCCATGGCAAGGGCGAGGACCGCGACGCCAGTCAGGGTGAAACGTCCAGAATTCAGGGTCGGTGTTTTCATGTGCGGGATGTCGGACTTCCCGTCGGGAAGCGCGATTCCTAGGTTGGGGGTGGTCGGTGGGCTCGTCGGGCG
>NZ_JABUMQ010000718.1:0-829 GCF_013336645.1 Myxococcus sp. CA039A
CCCCCGAGACGGGCCTCAGCCAGCCCCCCGCCTCCAACCCCGCGAGCGCTCCGAAGCCACCGACGAGCGCCCCCAGCACCGACCGGGGAAAACAGGGCCCCAGCACCGCGCTCACGTGCAGCGCCTCGCGCCGGGTGGGTGACAACGCCTCGTGGCGCGCGGCCAGCACCGCCGGGCCCGACGAAGGAAGGGGCACCAGCGGGTGCTCCTCGTGGAACGCGAGCGCATGCAGCAGGTGCAGCGGATGGCCCGCGCCGACCTGGAGCAACGCGTCCCTGGGCCAGCCCGGACGCAGACGCGTCGCGACCAGCGCCTGGGCATCCTCCGGATTGAGCAGGCCCACCTCCAGCATCTCCGCGGTCGGCGGCACGAGCCCCGGGCCGCCCGTGCGCTCCAGCACGAGCACGAGCACCGGCGCGTGCGCCAGCCGCGACACCAGCACCTCGACGAGCGCCCGGCTGAGCGGGTCCGCGTGCTGCCAGTCCTCCAGGATGAGGATGCGCGGTCCCCGGTGCGGCAGCAGCGCGTGGCAGAGCGCATCGAACAGCGCGATGCTCTCCGAGGAGAGGCTCGCGGGGATGCCCTGCCACTCGCGGCCCTCCAGGAAGTGCGCGACGCGCTCCGCCTCCGCGCTCGACATCCTCCCCACGCCCGCCACGGGCCGCAGGCCCCGCGTGGCCTCCAGCAGCTCCAGCAAGGGCCCCGCGGGAGTCCCCGGCAGCGCCAGGCCACTGCCCTCCCAGACCTCGAAGCGATTGGCCGTGAGCGACTCCACCAGCGCGTCTTTCAGGCGCGACTTGCCCATGCCCTCCGCGCCCACCAGCCAGAC
>NZ_JABUMQ010000719.1:0-821 GCF_013336645.1 Myxococcus sp. CA039A
GGCGGGGATGGGCGGCGCGCGAAGGGAGGTCGAATCCGTCAGGAGCGGTGCGGCCGAAACCGAGAATTCGCCGGGTGGCTGGGAATCCCAGCCAGATGTTTCACGCCGGGGAGAAGGCTCGTGGGGGGATGTCGCTCGCTCTGTCACGGCCTCGCGGAAGAGCAACGAGGGTGCCAGTGCGAAACAACGGATTCACCGCGCGGTTGTCTGGATTTGAAGCCATCTGAAACGGTCCGCTGTCACGGTTGTCCGAGGGCTGGATCCAGTTTCTGGAATCCGGACAGCGGGCGTCGTGAGCTGGGGCGCGGGCGCGGAAAGCGGAAGTCTGGGATTGCTGATTCATGGCGCTGTCGGCACTGCATCGCGTCGTCACGCGGAGTGGATGCGTGCTCGGAGGCAGCGCTGGTGATGCACGCGTGTGGAGCAGGCGGGCGGGGTGAGAGAGACCCGTTTGCGGAGGTTTCGTCGACACATGAGCATCGGTGCCTTCATGGCCCGGTCTCATGTCTCGCAGCGCCCGTCATCGATGTTTCATGTCTCGCCGCGAGGGCTTCCTTTCATGAAGGGGCGTTTTGATGGGAGGTGGCTGTCGCGCCTGGCGCGTGTGCTGCTGGTGTTGGCGGTGTGGGGCTCCGACGTCCAGGCGCAGGTGCGCGAGGGCGGGGTGGACGACCTGCGGGAGGGCTGGCTCTACCGCTGGGGAGACTCACCGCTGGGGCCGGAGGGTGTGCCCGTCTGGGCGCGCGAAACCGATACGAGCGCGTGGCGACCCATGCAGGCGCTGGGGACGCCACCGGGGCGGGGGAAACACACGCTCCTGT
>NZ_JABUMQ010000071.1:0-36850 GCF_013336645.1 Myxococcus sp. CA039A
GTTCGGGCCGTGGCCGCCCCCACCACCGTCCCGAAAAGGTCGCCCCGGACCGGACTTCCCCCGAGATTGGCCCGGACGGGCTGCCCCAGGTCTCCCTGGTGCGCCGGGGCGTGGACCGCTGGCAGGCGGGGCACCCGTGGATTTATCGCGCGGACCTCAACGGTGACCCGGGCCTCGTCGGCGGCGAGGTGGTGCGCGTGGTGGACGGGCGCGGCTGGTTCATCGGCAAGGCGTTCTATTCGCGCCAGTCGAAGATTTCGCTGCGCTGGCTCAGCTTCGACGACGTGGCCGTGGACGACGACTTCTTCCGTCAGCGCCTGCTGGCCGCGCAGGCCCTGCGCACCCGCGCGCTCCCGGGCGAGACGACGTACCGGCTGATGCACGGCGAGGCGGACGGGATTCCGGGCCTCGTGGTGGACCGCTACGGCGACTACCTCAGCGTCCAGTTCCTGGTGCCCGCCGTGGAGCAGCGCAAGGCGCTCATCGCGGACCTGCTGCAGGAGCAGTTCCAGCCGAAGGGCATCGTCAACCGCTCGGACGTGAGCGTGCGCCACCTGGAGGGCCTGACGCCGGAGAAGGGCATGCTGCGCGGCGAGGCGCCCGGCCCCGTCTCCTTCGACGAGGGCCTGGTGCGCGTGCGCGCGGACCTGCTCGAGGGCCAGAAGACGGGCGCGTTCCTGGACCAGCGGGAGAACCACGTCGTCGCCGCGCAGTACGCCCATGGCGAGGCGCTGGACTGCTTCTCGTATGTGGGAGGCTTCGCCCTCCAGCTCGCCACGCGCGCCCAGAGCGTCACGGCGGTGGAGATTTCGGAGCTGGCGGCCGCCCAACTGCGCGACAACGCCGCCGCCAACAAGCTCTCCAACCTGAACGTCGTGGTGGCCAACGCCTTCGACTTCCTGCGCGACGCCGTGGACGAGGGTCGCAAGTTCGACACCATCGTCCTGGACCCGCCGTCCTTCGCGAAGAACAAGGACGCCATCGCCGCCGCGGTGCGCGGCTACAAGGAAATCAACCTCCGCGCCATGCAGCTGTTGCGGCCCGGCGGCATCCTCATCACCGCGAGCTGCACGTACCACGTGGACGAGCAGGCGTTCGAGGACATGCTCGCCTCCGCCGCCGCGGATGCGCGCCGCCGCATGCAGATCATCGAGCGACGTGGCGCCGGCAAGGACCACCCCGTGCTGCTCAACCTGCGGGAAACCCGCTACCTGAAGTGTTACGTGCTGCGCGCCCTGTGAGGCCCCCCGCATCGACCCGCGCTCCGGTGGCATGAGACAACGGCGCTGACCATGCGGACCCGGGACTGGGATGAAGACGAGGACTCGCGCGCGCCAGGGGGCACTCGCGAGAAGGAGCGCGCACTGAAGGAAGTGCGCACCATCTACCGTCAAGCGGACGCCGCCTACGTCCCCTTCTCGTGTTCCGCCAGCGGCGAGTGCTGCCAGCTGGCCACGACGGGCCGCCAGCCCTGGCTGTGGCTGCCCGAGTGGGAACTCCTGACGAAGGGCCGTCCCCTGCCCCCACCCCGCGCGGACGGCGGGTGCCCCTACCTGGATGCGGCGGGCAAGCGCTGCACCGTGTACGCGGACCGTCCGTTCGGCTGCCGCACGTTCTTCTGCGAGCGCATTCGCGGCCCCGCACGCCAACCCGCGGAGACCGTGGGCGTGCTGCTCGAGCGCCTGGAGCGCGTGTCCCAGAGCCGGGATGCCACGCTGAAAGCGCCGCGTCCCCTGCTCGAATGGCACGCGGAGGCAATCGCCTCGGCGGCGTCGCGACAGACACCCTGACGGGTCTGTCTGTACCGCGCCCGCACCCGGTCTGCGATGAATCCGGCTCTTGGAGTCAAGGCAACGTTGCAATTCGGGAGTTTTGATAACAGGGGAGCATGTATCAGGGTGAACTCGTCCGCTGACGGGGCAATGATTGCAGCGTCAATCGGATGCGGAGGCGTGGGCTTGCGGAGAAGTCGGATGCAGGGAGCGACAGGTCATCGAAGCCACCCGATGAAAAGTCGGGAGTCGCTGCCGTGATTTCTCCTCGCTGGCTCGTGGCACCTCAGGAGTTCAAGGGCACCCTCACGGCCGCGGAAGCCGCCGAGGCCATGGCCAAGGGCGTGCGGGAAATCTCGCCCGAGGTGGTGCTGGATGTCGCCCCGCTCGCCGACGGTGGACCTGGCACGGTGGACGCGCTGCTGTCGGGCACGCGGGGCGAGCGCCGCGTGTGCCATGTGCATGGTCCGTTGGGTCAGCAGGTGGAGGCCCACTGGGCCTTGCTGGAGGATGGCCGCACCGCGGTGGTGGAGATGGCGGCGGCGTCCGGGCTGACGCGGATGGAGCCCACTCCGAGCAACGCGCGACGGGCCTCCACGTATGGCACGGGCGAGCTGATGCGCGCCGCGCTGGACGCGGGCTGCGAGCGGCTCATCGTCGGCCTGGGTGGCAGCGCCACGACAGACGGCGGCACGGGCGCGTTGACGGCATTGGGCTATCGCTTCCTGGACGTGCACGGCAACCCGCTGCCGCCGGGTGGAGGCGCGCTGGCGGCGCTGGCTCGGGTGGAGGCGACGGAGCGTCATCCCCGGCTCGGACAGGTGGAGCTGATGGGTGCCACGGATGTCACGTCGCCGCTGCTCGGGGCAGATGGCGCCGCGCACCTGTTCAGTCCGCAGAAGGGCGCGGACGCGGAGGTGGTCGAGGCGCTGGAAGCGGCGCTGGCGCACTTCGCGCGCGTGGTGGGCGACACGGCGGCGGGCTGGCCCGGTGCGGGTGCCGCGGGCGGCTTCGGGTTCGGACTGACGGCGCTCGCGGGTGCGCGACTGGTGCCCGGGTATGAGCTGGTTTCGCGCGCTCTGGGACTGGAGCGGCGCGTGTTGCTCGCGGAGGTGGTGCTCACGGGCGAGGGCCGCTTCGACCGGCAGACGTCCCTGGGCAAGGGGCCTGGTGGGCTGGCGCGACTGGCGCGAGAGCACGGCACGCCGGTGGAGCTGTTCGCAGGCTCGGTGCAGCGCGATGAGGGACTGGAGTTGGACTTGTTCCACACGGTGGTGGACCTGAGCGCCCAGGCGCGTCCGGGGGCCTCGGCGGCGGACGTGCTCCGTGAAGCCGTGGCGCGGTGGACGGTGGCGCGGCTCAAGTCCGGTCGCTGACAGTCTCGGCCTCGCCCGGGATGTAGGCCGCCGCACAAGGAGACCTGTCCTGTGGCGCGGGAGGGCTTGCCCGCGAGGCGCTCGGCAAGGGGATGGGGCGCGCGCGCCTGCACACGCACGGGAGGGAGCGGTACACTTCACGGCCATGCGCCACGTCCTGCTCGCCGCTACCGCAGCATGCCTTGCGTCCGCCTGCACCGAGGGGTCGCTCCGCACCGCCTCGGCGTCCCCCTCGTCCCAGGCTCGAAGTGGTGAAGCCCCTCCGCCCTCCCGTGCGGATTCTCCGGTGATGGGTCAGGGAACTGGCGGCACGGGCCATGCGCCAGGCACGAGTGCATCCCCCTCCACGACGGCGCAGGGCACGGGCGGAAGCTCGAACTCCGGGGTCACGCCGGCCACTGGCACGAAAGGCAACGCGAGCACTGGCAACACGACGGCTCCGGGCGCGGGAGGCAACCCAAGCACGGGGGCCACGACGGCACAGGGCACGGGAGGCAACCCAAGCCCCGCGTCCACGACACCGCCCGCGACAGCTCCCGGCGCGGGCAGCCCCGCTCCCACGGCGTCCGCATCGGGTCCCTGCGCACGCGATGAGACCTTCCGCATCACCACGGTGGGCAAGGGCACGCGCCCTGCCCTTCAGGTGGAGCCGGACCCTGGCCATGGAAAGGCCCTGCGCGCAGCGGAAGTGGACCTGGACGGCCGTGGCCAGCAGGACCTCTACGTCGTCTACCCCACGGACGCCGGGAGCGATGGCGCCACCGTGCAGGCCCTCTACGTCCACTGCAGCGGAGACCGCTACGCCCCCGTCTGGGGCCCCGAGTACACGCTGGAGCTCAAGCCGCTCGACACCCGCACCCAGGGCTGGCGCGACGTGGTGCACCGGGAAAAGGGCGGCACACTCGATGCGCCCACGACGAAGCGCGTGACGATGCGCTTCCAGGGCGACACCTACCAGGACGCATCCACGGAGACGGAGAAGCCCTGACGGGCGACTCCGCCTCCCGGCGACTCAAGGCACGTCGAAGTTGAACGAGTTGCGCGTCGACAACAGCGTGGTGCCCGCGGGCAGCGCGAGCTGGTAGTTGCGCGGGTTCGTCGTCTGCACCGTGCCCCCCAGCCAGCCCGGCCAGTTCGCCACGTTGTCCACCGAGTCATTCACGCTGGAGGCTTCCGCGAGAATGTGGGTGATGAGCGCCGTCTCGTGCGCGTTTGTCCAGAGGTTGGGGGCCTGGGTCCAATTGAGCGTGGGGTTCGCCTGCTTCGCGGCCGTGAAGGCATTGCGCAGCCGCTGCCCCGCGGAGTTCTGCGCCGCGACATGGCCGGGACGGAAGATGTGCCAGCGCAGCAGGATGCCCATGAGCTTCTCGGACGTCGCCACGTCGCCGACGGTCGGAGCACGCGCGTTGGCGCCGGTGCCCACGTTGGCCACACCCGTGCCCCAGGGCGTGTCGCGGATGTCTCGCAGGCGGATGCGGGCCGCGTTCCACATGGCGCGCTGGAATCCCTCGATGGTCCGTCCCGCCATCTGGAAGCGGTAGTACCAGTGATACGTTTTGTAGTAGTTGCCCGCCGATTCCGTCTCGTCCATCCGCGCCCATGTCGCGTCGTCGCGCTGCTGCGCGGGCCAACCCGAGTACTTCTTGCCACTGCTGCTGTAGAGCGTGGCGCCGTTGCCGGCCCCCGCGTCCCAGTCCTCGTCGATGCGCAGGCCGAAGAACTCGATGGCCTCCTCGAAGGCGGCCTGGTTGCTGGAGCGCAGGTAGGCGAGGAAGCCGCACAGCTCGCCCTCGGAGGGCTCGGCGCTGCCGGCGAAGAGGATGCCCAGCGTCCAGTGACACGGCCCCAGTGAGATGAAGGCGTTGTCGTAGGCGTTGAGCGAGTCGAAGTACCCCAGGTTCTCCTGCTCGGCGGCGGCGCGGACCACTTTGTAGGTGGAGCGCTGGGAGGCCGTCATCGAGTTGTAGTTGGCGACGCCCACCAGGTTGGACGGCAGCAACTCCGAGGTCGCCCACGTGTGTCGGGTGGGCATGCTCACCGGCCCGCCGTAGCTGGGATAGGTGGTGTACGTGCCCAGCACGCGCAGGTCGTCCTCGTTCCGGCCGGTGGGCAGCGTGTAGTAGCCGGTGAAGTCGCGCACGTAGATGCGCGGCGCCGTGTTGGCGCAGTCGTCGTGCCGCCAGAGGTTGTCCTGGAAGACCGTGGTGGGGTTGCCGTTCGCCACGTTCATCGCCCGGACGATGACGGGGCAGCGCCAACGATTGGTGAGCCAGTGACGGATGCGCTGCTCGGTGTCGTCGTTGACGATGCCGCTGACCGCGCCCTGGTAGATCTGGGTGTTGGCCACCTGGGACAGCCGCTCCACGTAGTTGGTGCTCGTGTTGGCGGTGTCCTCCTGCGCGACGTTCTCCATCTTCGAGTAGATCTGGAACTCGCGCACGGCCCAGTCGGTGCCCAATCCGAAGGCGCCGTCCGGAGTGCCGCCGATGAGGAAGCCCAGCTCGCGCAGGTCACGCTGGAGACGGAGCACGTGCGTGGGCGCGGTGAGGGCGTTGCCCACGGTGCCAGTACCGGGAGCGACCAGGGTGGGAGCGCCGTTGTTGCCCTGGGCGACAGGCTGTACCGCGCCACCCCAGCGGTGCTGGTCGTCGCGGTCCCTTCGCTGGAGGACGAAGCCACCGTAGCGGTGCGTGTCCACGGCCGTGGCGCTCTGCTGCGCGGTGGCGGCGGCAGCCGTGCCACCCGTCGCCGCGCCGCCCGTCGCGGTCCCTCCGCCAGTCTGCCCCGTCGCGGCGGTCGTCGTGCCCGAGCCACCCGTGCCAGTACCGCTCTGCGCGGTCGCGCCCGTCGTCGTGCCCGAGCCACCCGTGCCGCTCGCCGAGCCACCCGTGCCCGTGCCGCTCGCCGAGCCACCCGTGCTCGAACCACCACCCTGCGGACTCGCACTCGCCGAACCCGTCGCAGGAGGCGGAGGTGCTCCCGCTCCCGCCGACGACTCACCACCTGGTGAGCCTCCACCCTCCTCGACTTCCTCCTCGTCATCATCCGACCCGAAGGACGGCGGCAGGACCTCCGTGCCTCCGTTCTGCTCGTGCCGGTCCGCGAGGCTCTCGAGCGTCTCCTTGCTCAGCTCACCCGTGGGAGTCAGGAGCAGCGCCAACTGGAAGCTGGCCAGCGCCGTGCGGGTGTCCTCCGTCAGCTCGTTGTTGATAGGGCCGTTGTACCAACCCAGGTTCGCCAGTCGCGCCTGCACGCCGCTGAGCGCGTCCAGCGGGTCCAGGTGGCCCAGCTTCAACTGCCACTCACACGACAGCTCGGGCTCCTCGGAGGTCCAGACCTTGAGCGTGGCCTCCGTCGCTTCCGGTGGCAGAGGCTGGTCCAGGAGCCCCTGGAAGGTGAGCGTCCCCTTCAGCAGCTTCTCGCCCAGCTTCAGCTCGTAGCGCTTGAGCCCCAGCGGCGCGTTCGCCCGTCGCATGCCCAGCCGGATGCGGTCCGGCGGGTCTCCGCCCTGCAAGCTGTAGCTGGAGCCCGCGGAGACCTTGAGTCCCGGCAGCTCCGGGATGACCACCTCGTCATCCACCTGGAGACAGAACGGATTCGTCCGCTTCGCGCGCAGGGGCGCGTTGTCCGGGTGGTCCCAGAGTTCCTGCCACTTGGCGAACCCATACTGCCGAGCAATCTTCGAGAGCCACTCCCCCTGCTTGACCTTGTGCCGTGTGCTCATTGCGAGTTGGGTCCTTCCAGCGAATCAGCCCTGCGGTTTCGGGAACGACAGCACGGACTCACCTTCCGGCAGCTTGTCGAGCTTCGCGCCGCCCTGCCCGTCCAGCGTGCCCTTGCGGACACTGCCATCCGGCAGCTTGAGCTCGAACTCGCGCCCCTCCACGGACCCGCCGCTCCGGCTCTTCATCTTGATTTTCATCGAGCCCGACTCGGCCGGCGGCAGCTTTCCAATCTCCTTGAGGCTGATGGACTCGCTCTTCGCCGAACCCGCCGCCTCCATCTTCACCTTGGCGCCCTTGAACTTCACCTCGGAGCCATCCAGCGTGAGCGTCTTGGCGTAGAGCTTCACGTTGCCGGACTTCTCCACCTGCAACGCCAGGTTCCCGTTGACGATGACGGAGAGCTTGTCGGACTTGAGCGAGTACGTCTTGGCCATCAAGGTCGTCTCCTCCTTGACGGCAATCTGGAACAGGCCCTTCACCTCTTCCTTCAGGTCCCTGCCCACAGTCACCGTGGCGCCGCCCTTCACCTCGGTCTTCCAGTCGGTGCCGACCTTCCGCTCCGTCTTCTCCGCCACCGTCTCGCTGCGGTGACCGATGACGTTCTCGAAGTGCGCGCCACCGACCTGAAGCGACTTCACACCCCCGGTCGCCTCGTTCAAGGCCAGCGCGACGGACACCGCCAGCGCCCCGCCAATCGTGGTGGCCTTCGCCGCGCCCACCATCTCCGAGGAGGCCTTGGAGACATCCACGAAGAGGTTGCCGCCCACCGACATCACCTGGTTGCCGTCGACCGCCTCGTCGTGGCTCCCGAGCGTGGTGCTCTCGCGGTCCTTCTCCACCAGCAGCGACTGGTTGCCCTCCACCACCGCCACGTCGTGCTTCTTCACCAGCAACGACTGGAACCCCTCCACCGTGCGCTTGCGGTCCTTCTTCACCAGCAGCGACTCGTACCCACCGACCTGCTGGTCCTTGTTGTTCTCCGTGAGCAGGTCTTCGTCCTTCTGCGCGTGGGTGAAGATCTCCTCCGCGCCCGTCGAATCCTCGACGCGCACCTCGTTGAAGCCGTCGCTGCCCGGGCTCGACGCGCTCTTGCGAGTGCTCTTCGTCTTCTCGTCCGGCAGCGGGTACGGCGCCATGTTGGAGCCGTTGTAGACGGCGCCCGCCACCAGCGGTCGGTCCGGGTCGCCTTCCAGGAAGCGCACCACCACCTCCTGACCGATGCGCGGCAGCCACACGTCGCCCCAGGCCGGACCGCCCCACGGCTGGCCCACGCGCACCCAGCAGGAGGCCTTCTCGTCCCTCTTGCCCTCGCGGTCCCAGTGGAACTGGACCTTCACGCGGCCATGCGCGTCGGTGTGGATCTCCTCGCCGGAGGGCCCCACCACCGTGGCCGTCTGCAGGCCCGCGATGCGCGGCGGCGGCGTCTTGCGGCGCGGCCGGAAGGGCACCGCCTTGGGCAGGAGCTGGAACTGGTTGCGATAGAGCCCCTGGAGCGACTCGCTGCCCCCGGAGACGTCCGGCTGCAGGCCCGAGTGCACCACGTCGGTGACCAGGTACTCGCCCGCGAAGACGTCCTCCTCGGACAGCTCCACCTCCAGCAGGAACCCCGGCGTCAGCCGAGGCGCCACGCTGTCACCCGCGAGCGTCCGGCCTCCCACCGTGGCCTCCTCCACGCGCACGCTCGACGTGGACTTGCCCACGCCCGGTGTCACGTAGCCTGCGGGATAGTCGTAGAGCTCCAGCGCCGTCACGCCCTCCGCGGCCTCCGTCTTTCCGGAGACATCCAGCGCGGGCTTCTCGAAGTCGTAGTCCTTCAGGTGCACGGCGCCCGGACGCAGCCGGTGCACCACTTCCAACGCGGAGAGGTACTCCTCCTCCACCACCGCCTTGCCCAGGCTGGGACGCAGGGGCAGTGCCTTGCCCTGCGGCAGCGGCGCGTGCGCGCTCGGCTTGTCGCCCAGCACCAGCGTGTGCCCGTCCTCGGCGTGCTCGAAGAAGTAGAAGATGCCCTCCCACTCCATCAGCCGACTGAGGAAGGCGAAGTCCGTCTCGCGGTACTGCACGCAGTACTCGCGCGGCGCGTAGGCGGCGGACAGGGCCGCGCGCACCTCGATGCCGTTCTCCTTCAGCACCGCCTTGAGGATGTCCGGGACGGTCTTCTCCTGGAAGATGCGGCTCTTGTGGGCCTGCGTCAGTCGCCACAACCGCGGCACCACGTGCGCCCGGTAACGCCTGCGCCCCGTCTTCATCCCCAGGGCTTCCACCTCGCGCACCCAGCCGTGAACGTGCCGGGCGGCGAAATCCCGCACGGAGAACGTCACCAGGGCGTCCTGTCCCACGAGCTCCGCCACTTCGAGCGGCTCGGCGTCCACCGTGAAGAAGTCCACACGGAAGTCGTACAGCCGGCTGAGGCCCTCGGAGCCGGAGACACCCGACACGCCCAACCCGTCCGGGCCATGGGGGCCGACCTTCAGCGAGAACGCCGGTGAGCTCTGTCGTGACATGACTCCCCCTTCACCAGCGGCAAGCCATCAACGGCAGGCCGGGGACGGAGGCGGAATTCTACCACACCGAGTGAATCCCGGCGCACGCCCCACGCCGGAAGTCCGGCTCAAACGTCCAGCGGCTCCGTGGTGCGCACCACCCGCATCCCCGCCCGCCGCAGCTCCTCGATGGCCTCGTCCGCCAGTCGTGGGAAGTCCAGCGAGGGCGGAAGCGGCTCCAGCGGCGGCGCGGGCACCGGGCTCATCGCGTCCACCAGGATGTGGACCCGCCCCATCTTCGAGCGGTCCGTCCGCTCGATGTGCTCCCGGAGGTCCCTCAGCGTGGACAGGACGCAGTGCGACTTGGCCTGACCGAAGACGTAGAGGCGATCAAACGTCATCAGCCGCTCGAAGAGGCGCGTATTGAATTCGCCCACACGCTGCCCCTTCACCTCCGTCACCTCGGGCATGAGCACGGAGTAGTTCTCCGTGAGCGGGTGCTCGCCCTTCAGCTCGAAGTGGGTGGCCGTGTCCCGCGCCAGGGCGTGGAACACGCTCGCCTCGTAGAACGCCGGCACCAGCGCGTGGCTCAGGCCCCCGAGCAGCGCATGGTACGGCCAGATGGTGAGCACGTAGCGCGCCTGCGCCTCCAGGCGCTCGCAGTACTCCAGGCTCTCTTCCGGAAAGCGCGAGGCCCGCCAGCGGCCGGAGCGGACATCCGCCGCGGACACCTGCGTCATCGGCGCGGGGTGCCGTCCCTCCGCGTCCTTCCACCAGGCGGGATGGAAGATTTGAAAGATGCGATGGGTGTCGAGCGAGAACACCAGCTCCGTCACCCGGTTGAGGTGCGAGTAGAGCCAGCGCAGCGTGCGCTGGGTGTCCTCGACGGCGCCGGGGACGAAGAGGCTGGCGCCGGGGGTGCAGAAGGCCACTTGCACGTCGATACCGAAGGCGGCGATGCGCACCCGGTCCTCGCGCGCGGGGCGCACGCCGTGCTCGGCGACATAGCGGCGGGCCTCGTCGGCGACCTCGGCGGTGCGCTCCAGGTAGAGCTGACCCGAGCGAGCGTCCTCGTGGAAGCGGGGGATGGGCAGCGACATGCGGTCCTCCAGGGGTGGGCCTGTATCAGCGGCCCTTGGGGAAGTGACGCCGCGTCAGCTCCTCGACGAGCGCCTTCGTGGCGGGAGTCTGGGCAATCTTCGCGGGCTCCGCGCTCGCCTCCAGCGCGCCCACCAGGGACGGCTTCTCCGGCTCGGCCTCCATGAGCGGGAAGTAGCCCTCCGGCACCGGCTCGCCTTCCTGGCCCACGAGGCCAATGGGGCCGGAGCCATGCCGACGGCGGAAGAGGACGGGAGTGCCGGGGATGCTCTGCTTGCCCTCGGCCAGCTCGTTGCCGAACTTCATCACCGGCTGGGGGCCCGTCTGCGACAGCTTGTAGATGGCGGCCACCCTGTCGCGCGTGAAGGGGCAGTCCATGGTGCGCGCGACGATGTGCCCGCCGTAGCCGTAGAACTGCGCGCTCGGATCCCAGCCCACCTGTCGCCGCAGCTCCTCGAACTCGCGAGTGGCCTCCGCGTCCAGGCCATCCTCGAGGATGTTGACGGGCTTGATGCCCATGTCGCGCGCGCGCGTCACGGCGTAGAGGTACTGGAGCTTCTTGTTGCCGGAGTCGAAGCGGATGGAGTCGCCGGAGCCCGGGTCCTCGCGGATGAGCTGGAAGGCGGCGGGGATGCCCGAGGTGAGCGTGTCGAAGGTGTCCAGCAGGTAGCTGGAGCGCTGGGGGCGGCGCTCGCGCATGGCGCGGAACGCGGCATCATCCGAGCCGTAGCGCTGGATGTGCTCATGCCCCATGGTGCCCACCGGCATCATCCCCAGCGAGCGCGCGCCCTCCACGTTGCTGGTGCGCGTCACGCCCACGTCCTTGCAGGCGCGCAGGGCGATGTCGTGCTGCCCCAGACAGGTCGCCGCGCGCAGGCCCACCTCGAAGATGCGCGCGGGGTCCTCCACCACGTCGACGAGTTCCTGGACGGTGGCGCGCACGCGCTGGGCATACCCGTCCGAGTCCACGGTGATGGGCACGGGCTTGACGCCCACCGCGTCGAGCGTCTCCAGGGCGATGGTCTTCTGCTCCTCGCAGGTGACGCGGGCGAGCGCGCGGGCCAGCACGTCCCGGTCCATCAGGGCCTGGGTGGCGACCTGGATGCGGAAGTTGAGCTGGAGCAGCAGCGGCTCCACCCAGGAGACCAGGGCGGAGGGGCCGGTGAGGGTGAGGATGGGCTCGCGTGGGAAGAAGAGCGTGCCGCGCGGAATGGCGCGGATGGAGAGCTTCTCCTTGCGGAGGATGGCGGCCTTGAAGCCCACGCCCATCTCGTAGTCGTAGCGCGCGAGAAAGTCGTAGTCCTCGGGCTTCGGCTCGGGGAGGAGCGAGCGCACGTAGGCGGCCAGGTCCAGGGGCATGACCTGGAGACCGCCCTTGCGGTGTGAGTAATAGAACGTCTCCCGGCGCAACGGCCAGCCGGCCTCCGCCATGCTGAACTTGTAGCCATCCGTCGCGAGCAGCGAGGTCGCCATCCTGGGTGCCTTCCTCCGGTGTTTCTTGAGACTACGCGCGCCATGATGGGTTTCCTACCCTTCTGGCTCGCTTTCCCGGGCGTGCGGTGTCGACTCGATTAAAAGCAGAGTCCATGTCGCCGGCCCCCTCCCGACGCCTGCTCCCCGCGCTCGCGGCCAGTGTGGCCGTGCACGGGCTGCTGTGGCTGGCCGTCGACGGAATGCCTCCAGCCACGCGGCCACCGGCAGCCCTCCCCCGCCCCGCCGAGCTGGAATGGGTGGAGGTGGAGGTGACCTCGTCGGCCGTGGCGAACCCGGCACAGGAGAGCGAGGCACGTCCCCCGAATGCGTCGAGCGCGCACAAGCAGGCGCTCACTGAGCGCCCACGTGGAGACAAGACGCTTCCCCATGCGCCCGACTCCACGCCGCGAGCCGAAGAGAGCGGGCCTCCTCCACCGAGCCACTCGGCGACAGAGATGTCCGCCGCCACGGAACGAGCACGACAGAGCACGCCCCACGCCTCGACCACACCACTGGCCGATACGGCCGCCACCGCCGAGCGTGCACAAGAGAGTGAGCCGAGCAGCCCGCGGACCGATACATCCCCCGCTGATTTCGCTCGAGAGAATGAGCGGAGCAGCCCGCGAACCGACACGTCCGCCGCCGCGCAGCAGGCACCGGAACGCGAGCCCCGCGTGCCGAGCGACGCACTCGCCGATACATCGCCGCCCATGGACCTGGCGAGGGAACACGCGCCACGTGGCTCCGTGAGCGACAGCCCCCGCGCCAATCCGCTCCTCGCCAACGATGTTCCGCGGGCGGCGCCCTCTTCCACCGCCCTCACGGATTTCGCGCTCGCACCGGAGAGCATGGCGCGGACCGCGGACTCCACGCGGCTCTCGGAGTCCTCCGGCTCGCGACTGCTCCTGGCGGCTCGGACCCAGGCGGCGCCGATGCGACTGAGCGACACCACGGCCGCGCCCGACGTGGGAATCCGGGACGCACGCAAATCCCCCACGCCCCAGGCGCTCGTGGAGGACCTCGTCTCGGAGAGCGTGGGGCGCGGCAAGGTGGACCGAGGGCTCGTGCATCCCTACTTCAGCCAGCTCGGCAAGAAGCTGGTCGCCTTGTGGGACGCGGACCGCTCCGTGAAGGAGCACGGCCTCCAGGGCTACTTCGACATGGGCATGGAGCGCAGTCGCGCCTATGGCCGCGCCTGGAGCGAGCGCGCCGCCAACTACGGTTCCTCGGGCGCGTTCGTCGCGAACAACCAGCCCGTGGACGACAAGCGCCGCCCGACCAGCACGGTGGGAGACCCAGCCCTGCGCATGCGCAGCGAGCTGCGCGAGAAGATGCGCGAAGGCTTCCGCTCCACGCGCCGAGCCCTCATCCGCGTCGTCCAGGACCGCCAGGGACGCCTGCTCGACGTCTTGCTCGTGGAGCCCAGTCACCAGCCTCAAGTGGACCAGGAGGCGGTGAAGGACGTGCGCTCCGCCGCGGAGAAACTCCCACCGCCGCCCGCCGAAGCCGTGGGGAGCCGCGAGCGCATCGTCAGCCTCTGGGAGTTCGAGCTGATCATCTCCATCAGCCCGCCCATCCCCACCTTCACCTTCGAGTTCGACGAGGCGCTCGGCTTCATCGACACCCGCCTGCCCCTGGACAAGCGCATCTACAAGCGAGTGCGCCTCGTCGAGCTTCGCTAGCGCGACCTAAAGGCAGTCCACCAGGCCGTCGTAGAGCGTCGTGCTCGTCCCCGGCAACGTCGCGTAGAGCGGCTCCGGCCCCGCGAGCGCCGTCAGCAGCTTCGCCATCGTCGTTCCCCGCGCCAGCGGACTTCTGCAGGCCCACGTCCGCGTCTGCGTGGAGATGACTCCCGTGCGCGAATCGATGTTCTCGGCGCTCCCACCGAACACCCAGAGGCACTGCCCGATGACACCCGTCCGCGTCTCCACCGAACAGCGAAACACGATGGACTCGATGTTCGCGTAGTCCCCCTCACAGAACGTGTCGCCACAGATGTCGTCGAAGTTCTGCCTCAGGTGAGCGCGGAGCTCGAACCACGCCTGGAACTCCGCCTCCGTCTGAAAATAGCTCACCTCATCGACATACGACTTCGCCCGCCGCTCCAGGGGTAACGAGGACACCCCTGCCTGGGGCACCTGCGCCCCAGCGAACGACGACAGCCCCAACATCGACGGCACCACCCACCAAGAACTCATGCGCATCCCGACGGACCTCCCCCTGGAATCACCAGGTCACTCGGGCTTAACGCGCTCTTCACGATAGACAGTCTTCACAACCCATCCTGGATGACATGGAGTGTCCGCCTCCCGAAAGGCAGGCCCGCATGACGTCGCTCCTCCGTCGTGTTTCCGATGTCCTCGTCCTCACTGTCGTCGCGTTGACCTTCGCGTTGCTGCCCGGCTGCGGTGAGGGCTCTTCGGAAGACGACCCGTTCGGAGAGGCGCGGCGGGCGCTGCTCGATGGCGTGGGCTCCACGGCGGCGCGCGCGGCCCTGACGAAGCGGTGGGCACCCATCCACTACCAGGACGTGGACGTGACGGGCTCGCACTCGCTCAGCGGCAAGTCCGACTTCCTCACCCGCGTGGACTTCGACGGGGACTGGAGCGGGACGAACAACTGGGACAACACCGGCTCGCGCGTGCTCTCCGCGCATGCGTATCAGTCCGTGGTGGAGACGAGCACGCACTGGTACCTGCTCTACACGTTCTTCCACCCGCGAGACTGGTCCGACAGCATCTTCGACACCGAGCACGAGAACGACGGCGAGGGCGTGCTGCTCGTCATCCAGCGCGATGGCAGCGAGTACGGCGCGCTCGTCGGCGCGGTGACGGTGGCGCACAAGGACTTCTTCTCCTTCGTGCCCTCGGGCAGCCCGCTCGGCTCGGGCTCGGAGTCGCTCGACGGCACGCTGTCGCTGGCCTCATTCGAGGGACAGCTCCACCCCATCACCGCGCAGGAGGCCAAGGGCCATGGCCTCAAGGCGTGGCCCGCGTACGACATCGTCGGTGACGGCGTGAAGTACTTCCCGTCCCTCTCGCTCGCCGAGCAGCCCTCGTCCGCCACGGACGCCGACGTGCGCTACAAGCTCGTGGACATCTACGGCGCGGAGGGGCTCTGGCCGAGGCGGGAACTCACCACGCTGTTCTCCTCGTACGGGACGTTCCGGGGAGACACCAGCGGCGGCTGCGGACTCGTCGCGGGCAACTGCGGCTCGAACTCCGCCAACTCGCCCTGGGGCTGGGATGACCAGAACGACGGCCCCATCCTCCGAGGCGAAATCGCGAATGATCCGGCGAAGCTCGCGGCCTGGTACTTCAGCCCGGCGTCGCAGTTCTCCACGACGTACACCTTCAACCCGTTCAAGGGCATCGGCACGGACCCGAACCAGCCCTGAGCGGCGAGGCCCGACGACGCGGAGCGGGACTCACTCCCGCTTCCGCGCGTGGCTTCGACGTCAGGACGCGCGGGACTTCCGAGCGGGGCGACGCGTGCGGCTGCGCACCGGCGTCGAAGGGGACTGACCGTAGACACGGTCATAGTCCTTCATGCTCCGGCGGATGACCTCCATCGCCTCCGGCCTGTCGTAGACCTCCGCGATTTCGACGCTGCGCTTTCCCTCACCGGGAATCTGCTTGTAGGTGAGGAAGTAGTGCTTGAGACGGTCCAGCAGCGGACGCGGGAGCTGGGCGATGTGCTGCAGCTCTCCGTAGACCAGGTCGGACTCGAGCACCGCGATGATTTTGTCGTCCGCCTCGTTGCCGTCGATCATCCGGAAGCCGCCGATGGGCACCGCGCGCACCAGGAGGTTGCCATTGCTGACGACCTTCTCCGTCAGCACGCAGATGTCGATGGGGTCCCCATCGCCCTGGATGTTCTTCACGCCCGTGCGCTCGGCGCAGCGCTTCGCCACCAACTCGTCGCAGTATGTCTGGGGAATGAAGCCGTACAGCGTCGGGCACTGGCTGCTGAACCGCTGCGGCCGGTCCAGCTTCAAGATGCCTGACTCCTTGTCCATCTCGTACTTCACCGCGTCCGTGGGGACGATTTCGATATAGGCGGTGACGATTTCAGGAGACTCGTTCCCGGGGGTGATGCCGTGCCAGGGATGAGCCGCGAACGACTTCTGAGGTGCTGACTTCTTCATGTGGGTACGTCTCCCGAGCGCCTGCACGCCTCGGAGTAGAGTTGCGCGACCGCGTCTTCCAGCTCGCCCGTGAGCGCGTCGCGGTCTTCAATCGTCAGGCCCTGCGTGGGGATGGGCTTGCCCACCACCAGCGCCACGCGCTGGCCCCACTGCACCGCCCGTCCTCCCTTGGGAAGGATGAGCCGCGTCCCCGACACCGCCATGGGCACCACCGGCACGCCCGCCTGGATGGCGAGCGTCGCGGCCCCCTTCTTGAACGGCCGCAGCCGTCCGTCCTCGCTGCGGGTGCCCTCGGCGTAGAAGAGCACGCTCACCCGCTCGCGCAGCGCCGTCACGGCCTCCTCCAACCGGGCCCGGTCCTCACTGCCGCCGCTGCGCGCCACGGGGATGTTGCCCGCCCGCCGCAGCGCCGCGCCGAACACCGGAATCTTGAACAGCTCCGCCTTCGCCACGAAGCGCGTGTGCGTCTCCACGTACGCCATGTTCAGCGGCGCGTCGTAGTGCGACTGGTGGTTGCACACGAAGACGACGTGGCCCTCCGTGGGAATGTGCTCCAGCCCCACCGCCTCGTGACGCACACCCGCCGACGCCAGCACGCCCCGCGCCCAGACCCTCAGGGCCTTGTCCGCCTCCCGGTGCGCGCCTCCCACCGACAACGCGGAGATGACCGAGGAGAACACCCCCGTCAGGCCCACTGCTGAAACACCCGCGAACGCCGTCCGGACGATGTCTCGAATCACACGAACTCGTGGGCGGGGAACAGGAGCACGTCCGAGATGCGCTGGACCCCGAGCAGCAGCATCAGGATTCTGTCGAGCCCCACGGCGATTCCCGCCGAGGGCGGCATTCGACCTACTGCGTCAAGGAACCGTTCGTCCAAAGGATACACGGAACGCCCCAGCTTGCGCCTGAGGTCCTGTTCCTCGAGCAACCTCGCCCGCTGCTCGGCTGCGTCCGTCAGCTCGGAAAACCCGTTCGCGAGCTCCAGGCCCTTCGCGTACAGCTCCACCCGCTCCGCCACCGAGGCGTCCCCGGGCTTCAGGCGAGAGAGCGCCGCCATGGACGCCGGGTACTCGATGAGGAACGTGGGCCGCTCGTGGCCCAGCCCGAGTTCCACGCGTTGCAGGAAGAGGTGGAAGAAGACGTCATCGAAGCTCTCCGCGTCGCCCGTCCGCACGCCAGCGGCTTCGGCGGCCCGCTTGAGCGAGGGCCCGTCCGAGTGCACGCGGATGTCCACCCCTGTCGCGCGCAGCACGGCGTCGCGCACCGTCAGGCGCTCGTAGGGCGTGCGCGTGAAGAAGGCCGGGTCGGCGCCGGGCTCGCCTTCCGTGGTGGAGCGCCCCGCTTCAGCGAGCGCGCCTTCCAGGTCCGCCATGATGGCGTGGTAGTCCGCCTGGGGCCGGTAGAACTCCAGCATCGTGAATTCCGGATTGTGCGTGGCGGAGACCTCGCCGTTCCGGAACACCTTGCACAGCTGGAAGAGAGGGCCGGCCCCGTCGGCGAGCAGACGCTTCATCGCGTATTCGGGGCTGGTGTGCAGATAGAGGGTGCGCGCGGTGCCGACGTCCGTCTCGGGGATGAAGCCCGCCTCGAAGGCGTTGATGTGCGGCTCCATTCCCGGCGTGGGGATGAGCAACGGCGTCTCCACCTCCAGATACCCCTGGGCGACGAAGAAACGTCGAAGGGCGGAGTAGAGGGCCTGGCGTCCCCGGGCGGCCCGCCATTGAGAAAGGTTGGGCATGGGCCTGGCGGAAGTAACATGAGGCCCGACATGCACCCAAGGATTCCCCTCCTCCTCGCTGTTGCCCTCTGCCTCAGCGCCTGCCCCAAGGGGCCCCCCGCCGACTCCCGGCAGCCTCCCACGGAGGAGCAGCGCCTGACGACGGACGTGCGCGCGCTGGCCTCGCGAGCGGAGACGTTGCTGGAGGCGCAGCACCGGCTCGTCTGGGTGTTCTGGACGGAGGGCCGCCACGTGGACGTCTCCGGGACGTATGCGGGCCAGGAGGACCTCTTCACGCTCGACAACATCCGCAAGGTGGACCGTCTGCGGCAGCTCACGCAGGACCCGCGCGAGGTGCGCGCCCTCACCGCGCTGCACTCGCACTTCGCCGGCGAGTACCTGTCGCACGCGCTGGCCGAGTACAACGACGCGTCCGCCAACCTGGAGGCGTCACTCACCTTCACCGTCGACGGCAAGGAGCTGCGCTACCGGGATTTGGAGCGGCTGCTCGCCAACGAGCGGAGCGCGGCGCGGCGCAAGGCGCTGTACACGGCGGCGACGCCTCCGCTGGAGCGACTCAATCAGACGCTGCGCCGCAAGGAGGAGCGCGCCGAGGAGCTGGTGAAGGAGCTGGGCTTCCCCTCGTACGAGGCCTTCGGCAGCGAGCTGCGGCAGGCGGACCTGGGCAAGTTGAGCGTGCTGGCGGAGGAGATCCTCCAGGCCACGCAGGCGCCGTACCGGTTGGTGATGGAGAGGCTCGCGCAGCGTGAGCTGGGGGTGCCCTTCAAGGACATCACCCGCGCGGACATCCCCCGGCTGTTCCGCTCGCGCGAGGTGGAGGACGCCTTCCCGAAGGGGGAGTCCCTGCTCAAGGCGCACGGCACGTTGTCGGGGATGGGCCTGGACCTGGCCGAGCTGAAGAACGTTCAAATCGACGCGCGGGAGTTGCCGCGCAAGAACACCCGGCCGCTGGCCCTGGCGGTGCGCGTGCCGGACGACGTGCGGC
This sequence comes from Myxococcus sp. CA039A, assembly GCF_013336645.1. Taxonomy (NCBI): domain Bacteria; kingdom Pseudomonadati; phylum Myxococcota; class Myxococcia; order Myxococcales; family Myxococcaceae; genus Myxococcus; species Myxococcus sp. CA039A. The sequence continues at coordinate 18,801 of NZ_JABUMQ010000071.1, forward strand.
TGTCCTTCAAGCCGGGCTCGGGCGTGTTGCATCAGGCGCGCGTACTGCACGAGTTCGGGCACGCGTTGCACTCGGCATTCACCAAGGAGACGCGCTTCGAGCTGGCGCGGCTGGGCAACCCCACGGTGGGCGAGGCGTACTCGTCGCTCTTCGAGGACCTGCTGGAGGACCCGGTGTGGCTGGAGGAGCACGCGGGCGTTAGTGGAGACCAGCGCTCGCAGTACCTTGCGGCCTCCAGCGCGCACAAGCTGTACCTCATCCGCCACGCCGCGGGCCGGCTCCTGTACCAGTTGGAGCTGCACCGGCGCGTGGAGGTGGACCCGAAGGAGCTGTACCGCCAGGTCATGTCGCGCACCGACGACATCCCGATGACGGACGAGGACACCGCGCGCTACCTGGTGGACCAGGAGGACTTCTTCCAGTCGGCGGACAGCTTCCGCGCGTGGTTCCTCGCGGGCCAGCTCCAGGCGCAGCTCAAGGCGCGCTTCGGCCCCGCGTGGTGGCACGCGCCGCAGTCGGGTGAGTTCCTCAAGGCGCTGTGGGCGAAGGGCAACGCGCTGTCCTCGCGCGAGGTGGCCGAGGCCATTGGCGAGAAGGGCATCGAACCGGACGTGCTGCTGTTGCGCCTGGGCACCACGCTCCAGGTGCCCATCCGGCTGAACCTGGAGGGCGTGGAGGACAGCATCCTCCCCGCGGCGCCCGGCCTGGAGGGCTTCACCCAGCCCGCGCCGCCTCCGGGGCTGGAGGAGTTCACCGCGCCGCAGGGGACGCAGCAGGGCCCCACGCTTCCGCCCAAGGCGGGCACCGGCGACGGCCGCTAGAAACACGAAGGGCCTCCGCCCACATGGGGACGGAGGCCCTTGACGGTGTGCCGGGAGGACTTCCTCCCGAGCGGACTACAGGAGCTTCATCAGCTCCGCGCGCTTGGCGTTGTACTCCTCGTCGGAGAGGACGCCGGCGTCCTTCAGCTCCTTGATTTCCTTCAGGCGCTGCGCGGGGCTGCGCGTGTCGGCGGGAGCCGCCTGCTGCGCGGGCTCCTGGGGGCGCTGCTGCTGGCCCTGCTGGTTCATGAACTGCTGGGCCATTCCGAAGCCCATGCCCATGCCCATGCCGCCCAGCGCGTTGCCGGAGCCGCTGCCGTCACCGCCCTTGGCCATGCCCTCGGCCGCGCCCAGCATCGCCTGGCCCTGCGCGTACTGCTGGAAGCCACCGGCCAGCCGGGAGTAGGCGACGTCCTTGGAGAGCTTCTTCAGCGTCCCCTCGTCCTCCTCCTTGATGCTGACGTGGAAGTTGCCCATCCGCACCACGGTGAGGCCGTAGCCGTCCACGTGGGGCTTCAGGCCGCTGATGACCTCGGTCTCGATTTCCTCGGTGTACGCACCGCTCGTCACGTCGAGCAGCGGCCAGCGCTTCTTCACCAGCAGCTCGGCGATGCGATCTCTCGTCACCTTGAGCACCTGGTTCTTGAACCAGCCCAGCAGCTCCTCGTTGCTGGAGCGGCCCATGCCCACCAGGCCCACCACGAGCTTCTCCGGGTCCGTCACGCGGATGGAGAAGTCGCCGTACACCATGGTGCCGATGCCCAGGCCCGTCTCCGGGTCCCGAACGTCGCCAATGGGCCCGCCGAACTTCACGCCCGCGAACTCGCGGACGGAGACGAAGAAGACCTCGGTGACGAAGAGGTTGCCACCCGTGAACTTCTCCACGAGCGCGGACAGGAACGGGATGTTGTTCGAGTCGAGCTGGTGACGGCCGGGCCCCAGCTTGCCCTCGACCTTGCCGTCCTTGACGAAGAGGGCGACCTCATCGGCGTCGACGGTCAGCTGGGTGAGCATCCGGATGTTGTTCTCCGGATACTTGTAGATGATCTCCCCCTTCGCCGTGTCCGCGCGAGCGATGAAGTTGCGCTTCGCCTCACCCTTGATGGTGTCGAAGATACCCATTGCTAGTCAGCGCCTCCGTGGCCGCCATGGTGGCCGGCAAATCCGCGCCCCCACCCGACCCTCTCTAAGAACATGGCGTCCGTGACGAAAGCGCGCCCGCTTTCCGCCCGGCAGCCCTCCCTGGAAGATGCCAGTTTCACTGGCGATTGCCTAGCCGCTCGCCCGCCAGGCGGCCCTGGGGTGGCCGCCGGTGAACGGGTGGGAGGCCTCCCGGGGAGACTTCAGCCCCAGCGGCTGACCAGGCGCTCGCGGTCCAGCAGGCGGATGCTGGCGAAGAGGAGCACCACGTCCAGGACCAGCACCACCGCGCCCTGGAGCGCATAGAAGCCCAGCCCGGCCTTCAGGACGCCGGCCACCTGCCCGCCCACCATGCCGACGAGCGGCAGGACGACCAGGGCCGAAATCTGCTGTGCCATGCGGGCCTCGCTCACCCGCGCGGAGATGAGCACCGCGACGCCGTTGCCGAAGAAGGCGAACAGCGGGGCAATCACCAGCACGCCGAAGGTCCACAGGGCGTTGGGCATCAAGGGTCCCTGCACCATCGGCCACGCGACGATGTCCACGCCCACGCAGAAGATGATGAAGGCCACCCAGGTAATCACCACCGCGGGCACCAGCGCCGCCAGGCTCTTGCCCGCCACCAGCTCCGCGGCCGTCACCGGCGAGGCGAGCAGCGGCTCCAGCGTGCGCCGCTCCTTCTCGCCCGCGACGCTCTGGGACGCGATGAGGATGGGGACGAAGACGGGCATGACGAGGAACAGCCCGAACCAGTCGGTGAGCGTCTTGTCGATGAGGAAGCGCGCCGCGCTCGCACCCAAGGGCAGCGTGGGGTCATAGAACTGGGCCACGCTGCGCAGGTCGGCCCTGTTCGGCGTGTTGACGTACGTCCACACGACGACGATGGGCACCAGCACCATGACGGCCGGCAGCACCGCCATGGAGACGAGCAGCCCCACGTTCTTGCGCAGGTCCAGGAAGTCCTTCCAGAACACGGCCAGGGCTCGACGGGGACGGAATGCCATGGCTCAAGCGCCCTCTTCACGAAGCAGGTCCAGGTACACCTCTTCCAGGGGCCGCTGCGCCGGCACCGCGCTGTGCACGCGCGCGCCCGCGCCCACCAGGCACGCCAGCACGTCCGGCGCGTGGGCCTCGTCCTCCAGCATGACGCGCAGCCGCATGCCCTCGGCCAGTACGTTGGGCGCGAAGGGCAGCGACGTCAGCGCGTTGCGGAAGCGCTCCGCCTCGCCGTCCACCCGCACGTCCAGCGACTGCCCCGAGCGCCGCAGCTCCCGCACCGGCCCCATCAGGAGCAGCCGCCGCTTCACCACCGCGACGCGCTCGCACAACCGCTCCACCTCCGAGAGGTTGTGCGAGCAGAGGACAATCGTGCGTCCCTCCGATGCCAGCTCCGCGACAGCGTCGCGCACGGTGCGCGCGGACTCCGGGTCCAGGCCGCTGGTGGGCTCGTCCAGGAAGATGACGCGAGGGTCATGCACGAGGGTGCGGACGATGGCGAGCTTCTGGCGCATGCCCTTGGAGAAGCCACCCACCGGCTCCTCCTCGCGGCCTCCCAGTCCGAAGCGCTCCAGGTAGTGCTGCGTGCGCGGCCACGCCTTGGACTCGTCCAGTTCGTGCAGCTTCATGAAGAAGCGCAGGTTCTCCCGGGCGGTGAGCCGCTCGTAGAGACCGGGCTGCTCGGTGAGCAGCCCCACCACCTTGCGCAGCCCCTCGCCGTCGCGGTCCGCGCGGTGGCCCCACACCACGGCCTCGCCCTCGCTGGGGGTCAACAGACCGGTGAGCATGCGCACCGTCGTCGTCTTCCCGGCGCCGTTGGGCCCCAACAGGCCAAACACCTCACCAGGCCGCACGTGGAAGGTGAGCCCCTCCACGGCGACGCGTTCGCCGAAGCGCTTGCCCAGACCCCGGACGTCGATGCCGCTCAATCGATGGTCACCAGGACGAACTTGTTGTTGATGTCCTTGTCGACCGGGGTGACGACCTTGTCCGCGCCCACCGCGCTGCGCAGCGAGGAGAGCATCTTCTGCTCGGCGAGCACCCACTCGCGTCCGGGCCGCGCGACGAGCGAGCGCAGCTTCGCGTTGTAGTCACCGCTGCGGTACTGCTCCACGGTGTTGCTGGAGTAGAGCGTCTCGCCGCGCCAGTTCATCAGGTACGCGACGATGGGCTCGCCTTCCTGCCGCTGCGAGTAGTAGCGCCAGAAGAGGTCTCGCTGCGTCCAGTGGTGGGACAGGTCCACCCAGTGGTTCCAGTTGAACCAGAGGGCGAAGCCGGCGGCCAGCACCCAGAAGGTGCCGAACAACATCACCCGCGCCCGCATCAGCGTCGCCACGACGGCCATGGCGCCCGCCACCGCGAAGACGAAGCCCAGCGCACCCTTGATGTTGACGGGCTCCGACAGCGAGCGCAGCAGCGAGTCCTCACCCGCGGGATTCTTGAAGCCGCGCACCGCCAGCACCACGCCCGCCAGCGCCAGCACCGCGGCCAGGGCCTGGAGCGACGCGCGACCTTCCGTCTTCGGGCGCAGCGACTGCCACCCGAGGAAGCCGCCCACCACCGCCACCGCCACGCCCACCAGCCCCGTCGCGGACACCTTCGCGCCGGACGCCACCGCGGCCAGCGTGGCCGCGCCACCCAGGAGCATGAGCAGCGCCACCGCGCGCGAGCCCGGCGTCACCTTCTCACGCGTCTTGGGCGAGAACGCATCGAACGACAGGTAGACGCCGAAGGCGAGCAGCACCAGCGTGACGAGGTCGCCCGTCCAGAGCGCGCGGGAGAAGAACGCGATGGGCTTGGTGACCAGGTCCTGCGGATAGGGCCGGTCGTAGTTGTAGACGAACAGGTCGGTGAAGTTCTTCGGGTTCTCCGCCAGGTCCTTGCCGACGAGGACGAAGAGGACCAGGCCGAAGATGAGGCTCACCGCGTGCGCGGAGATGCCCTCTTCCCAGAGCCGGTCGATGAAGAGCGCGATGAGGACCGCGAGGCCGGGCAGGACGGGGAAGACGTAGTGGTGGAACTTGGTGGCGCTGGAGGCCAGGAGCCAGAAGGAGAAGGCCACCCACACCACGGCGATGATGGCCAGGTGGTCCGCCTTCTTCTCCGAGCGCAGCTTCAGCTTCGCGATGATGGCGAAGGCGCCGGGCAGCAGGGCCACCCAGGGGAAGATGCCGAAGCCCCCCTGCTCGATGAAGTAGATGAACGTGCCACCCGGCGTGGTGGTGTGCACGCCCGCGGTGAGGCGGTTGAGGTGGTCGTGGACGAAGAAGCGGTACCAGAAGAGCTTGCCCTCGTCGTCCACGCTCTTGAAGAGGGACATCACCACGTACCAGGGCGCGGCCACCGCGAAGAACACGAGGATGCCCGTGCCCAGGTGCATCTTGTGCATCTGCGCCCACAGCACCGGCATGGGCTGGCGGCCCTCTCGGACGTCCTTGCGGAAGCCTCCGTCCGTCAGCCAGCGCAGGTGCGCATCGAGGCTCGGCCCGTCCCAGGGCATGACGGCCAGCGCCGCGTAGAGCACGAGGATGACGGCGGGCAGACCCACGCCCAACAGGCCCTTGGCCAGCGTGGACAGGCCCGCGAAGAAATAGAAGCCGTACCACCAGGCGGCGCGGTGCTTCGTCGTGTCATCGAGCTGGCCGATGAGCGCGCACGCCATCGCACAGACGAACGTGGTGACGAACGGCGTGTCCGTCACCGTCTGCCGCGTGAGCAGGAAGTACAGCGGCATGGTGGCCAGCACGAAGCCGGTGGCCAGGCCCGCGCGGCGGTTCACCACGCGCGACACGGCCAGGGACAGGAGCGTCACGGCGGTGATGCTCAGCGCCACGAAGGGCACGCGCATGCCCCACTCGGTGTACAGCCCGAGCTGGCCTCCCGAGCGCACCGTGCCCACCACCTGCATGCCCAGCGCCTGCATCCACATGGTCAGCGGCGGCTTGGAGAAGAACCAGGCGTTTTCCCAGAAGGGATACAGGTAGTCGCGGCGGACGATCATCATCCGCGCCACTTCGCCGTAGTGGGTCTCCCAGCAGTCCCACAGGCCCACCGCGCCCAGGTAGGGGATGAAGAGCAGGCCCGCGAAGAGGGCCGTCGAAAACACCACCCGGGTGGTGGCGGAGAGCGCGAGCCACCGCTGCATCCACCGCGCCGAGAAGGTCTCCTTGCCGAGAATGGCCTCGGCGAAGGTCTGCTCTTGCTGCTGTTCCTGCTGTTCGCCGTCGCTCGCCACGGGTGAAGGGCTCCTTGAGTCGTTTCGGGCGGTTGCCTGCGCACCACGGGCAGGACGCGGCCTTATATCCCCGCCACCCTCGCCGGTCGACCTCCGCCGGAGGCACACCGTGAGGCAGCGTGCGCGCCATTGTGCAGGAGCCTGCACGAAGGTGGGAGGCCCACATGGAGGGAGCCCGCCGGGCGAGCGGGGGCACGGGCCTTGTATTGCCCGCCCCCGTCCAGATTTGGAGGCTCCATGCTCGTGTCCGCGGTGACGTTGGGTTGTGCCCTGCTCCTGGGGCAGGTGGAGGGTGGCCCGCCCGCTGAGGTTACCCCCGTTGAGGTCGCCCCCGCCGAGGTCGCGCCACCCATCATCCAGCCGCCCGCCGTGCCGCTGCCCTTCCAGGACTCGGAGCGGCCCGCGCTGTGCCTGGAGCTGCCGCCGACGCCGAACGTGCCCTCCGGTCAGTGGCGCGCACAGTGCAGTCACGAGCAGCGTCGCTGTCTCATCACCCCGCGCCGCGAGCTGGATGTCGACGGCCAGGAGACGGAGCGCTTCCTGGAGCGGGTGCGTCCCTGCGTCCCCGAGGAAGCCGCGCCCGTCCCGAACGAGGAGCTGCGCACGTACCGGCTGGAACCCTCCATCGCGGACGCGCCACCGGGCTGGTATCGCGACGAGCGCGGTCGGGTGATGCAGTTCAACTTCGACCTGCACCGGCGCGTCTGGCTGGGCGGCGCCTGGAGCCCGCTGTGGCCCGGCGACGAGGCGCGCGAGGACCGCGTGCGCCTGGACTTCGGCATCGCGCTGGAGCTGGCCGCGCGCAAGCGGCTGCACCGGCTGCACTTCCTGGAGACGGAGCTGTCGCTCGGCGAGCCCTCCATCGACTTCTCGCTGCTGCGCTACGACTTCAGCGTCGAGCGCGATGAGCCGCTCTTCCGGATAACGACCTTCTTCGGTGAGCCGCGACGGTACGACGTCAGCATCAACCTGGGCGTGTGGCTGGAGACGCTGCGCGTGGAGGACCTGGAGCGCGGCGAGGCCCGGGGTGGGTTCCTCACCTGGGGCACCCTGCACGCCACCCTGGACCTGTGGCACTCGCGAGACCTGGTGTCCTACGTGCGCGTGCGCGCGGGTCCCTCCGCGGAGCGCGACTACGAGAACGGCATCAGCACGTTGGTGCCCGGCGCGGCGCTCGAAGGCAACCTGACGTTGGACCGGGATGGGTTCCACCACCTGCGCTTCGGCGTGGAGGCGGAGAAGGTGCTCCTGTCGCGCGCCGTGGAGGGTCGTCCGCTCAGGCCCGAGCGGCTCAGGCTCTCCGCCGGTTACGAGCTCATCCTGCTGGCCATCAATGACCAGCCGCTGAGCCTGGTCGCGGACGCGCGCGGGGTGTGGCGCAACGATATCGCCTTCCTGCCGGAGCGCTGGGAGTGGTCCGCCTCGGCGGGCCTGCGCTTCTCGCTGTGGGCTCCCGCGCGCCGCTCCGCGCCCATCGCCGAAAAGGCCCGGGATTGAACGTGCTCGCGCTTGGACTCGCATTGCTCCTGGCCTCGGCGCCAGGCGCGGGCCCTCCGTCACCGGACCCGTGTCTCCCCACGGACTCGAGGGGCGAGCCGTTTCCCACCTGCTTCGACCCCGGGGATGGCTGGGTGGTGGGCACGGGCGCGACGGTGCGCGACGGCGTGGGGGCGCTGACGCTGCACTCGAGCGTGCGCATCCGCACCGGGCGCACCAGCCGCAGCAAGGGCACGCCCTGGTTCACCAACCACCGACTCCTCGGCGTGGACCTCTGGGATGGCGAGCGGCGAGGCTGGGGCTTCACCGCCTATGACGGACTGCTGCGTCGCCACCTGGAGGAAGGCTTCATCCTGATTCCCACCGCGCGGCCAGTGCGCATCCCCTTCCCGTTCGACGTGACGGTGGCGCTGCGCGCCGCGCACCTGGAGCGGCGCGAGTGGGAAGGTCCGGGGTGGACGCTGGAGACGGGGCGCATGGGGCTCCTTGTCGACCCGCTGCGCTCGGAGACCGGGCGCGCCTGGCTCGGCTTCGGCCCGGTGGCGAGCCACACGCTGCGCCGCGCGGGAGACACCACCGAGCACGCGCTGTCTCCCTTCACCTCGCTCATGTTCGACCTGGGCCTGGAGAGCGAAGATGGACTGTGGGCCCTTCGTGCCTCGGGGCTCGCGGGGTGGACCCTTGGCCTCGAAGGTGGAACGGACTTCCGCGCCCGCGCCGATGCCTCCCTGGAGCGCGTGTTCCTCGCCGTGGCGGACCAACCCGTGGCGCTGCGGCTCTCTGGTGGCTACGTCGTGGGTGACGCGGGCCTCTCGCGCCGTGACGAGTGGACGCTCGGCGCGGGCATCGTGGTGCGAGCCTTCAGCGCGCGGTGGTGAGTCCGCCGTGCCCGAAGCCCAGGGATTCCTGATATCGAGGCACCGTCAGCCGGAGCCTTCCAGGGCGTCGCTCGGGAGCCCCGGCCCTCGCCGGTGGCGAGGAGGGAGGTCCCGTCATGGAGAGAAAGCTCGTCTCGATTCAGCGCATCGACCACCTGGAGGCCATCCCCGGAGCCGACAACATCCTGAAGGCACGGGTGATGGGCTGGGACGTGGTGGTGAGGAAGGGCGAGTTCGCCCCCGGTGACGCGTGCGTCTTCTTCGAAATCGACAGCCAGCTTCCGGAGGGCGCGCCCTGGGCGGAGTTCCTCAGGGCCCGGAGCTTTCGCGTGAAGACCGCGCGACTGCGGGGCGTGCTGTCCCAGGGGCTCGCGCTGCCCACCTCCATCCTGGAGGGCGCGGTGCCCCCCGAGGGCACGGACGTGCGCGACAGCCTGGGGGTCGTGAAGTACGAGCCGGCACCGCCCGAGGGCAGCGACGTGGCCGGGCCCTTCCCGGGCGAGGTGCCGAGGACGGATGAAATCCGCCTGCAGTCGGCGCTCGGCGTCCTGGACGAGCTTCGAGGCCACGACTTCTTCGTGACGACGAAGCTGGATGGGACTTCCGCGACGTTCTTCAAGCCGCTCGACGGCCCGCTGGTGGCGTGCTCCCGGAACTGGTCTCTGCGACCCGGAACGAGCCGGGCGTGGACCGTGGCGAAGCGGTACTCGCTGGACACCGCGTTGCCCCCGGGCTTCGCCATCCAGGGGGAGCTGTGTGGCCCCGGCATCCAGAAGAACCGACTGGGGCTCGCCGAGGTGGACCTGTTCGTCTTCAGCGTTCATGACACCCGGACGGGACAGTTCCTGGGCCATGCGGACTTCGTCTCGTTCTGCGCGCGGCACGGGCTGCGCACGGTGCCGGTGGAGCACGTCGTCACGGGCGAGGCCGCGCGAACGTTTGACCAGGGACTGGAGCACTACCTGCGGCTCGCCCAGGGCCTCTACCCGGGCACGAAGAACCGCAAGGAGGGCATCGTCATCCGCCCGCTCGTCGAGCGGCACTCGCCCACGCTGGGCGGCAGGCTGTCGTTCAAGGTCATCAACAACGACTTCCTGCTCAAGGACGAGGACTGAGGCCGGGCGCGCTCACCGAGAGCCCATGGCTTCCCGAGGGAAGCCTCGGAGCCAACGCGTCAGCGCGGCGTTGGACCCGAGGTCTCTCGGGGCATCGAGGACGGAGACGCTTCCAGCACCGTCCTCAGCGCGGCTTCGGCGGCCCGCAGACGCGCATCCTGCGGGTCCACGCGGCGCGCCTCTTCCAGTCTCTCCAAGGCCCGGGGAAGCGCGCCCCGGGCCAGCTCGCACCGTACGCCCGCCTCCAGCGCCCCCGTGTCCGAGGGGCCATAGACCTGGGCCTCGTCCGCCGCGTGACACCCCTCCTCCACGCGACCGGCATCAAGCAGCGCGCGTGCGAGCTCCACCCGAGCACCCACGTGCGAGGGTGACAAACGCACCGCCTCCGCGAGCGGAGTAACGGCCTCCCGCGACAACCCCAGCCGCCGCAACACCGCGCCCAGCTCCCGCTGAGGTCCAGGTGCTCCGGGCGACAGCAGCGCCCGCCCTCGCGCCTCGCGCAGCACCGAAGGCTCGTCGAAGCGCAGCTCCGCCACCATCCGGCCCACGACCTCCTGATACGCGGGCCACCGCGCGGGCCAGGTGAAGACGAGGCGGTAGACCCACTCTCCCCGAGGCACGAAGAAGGCGAGCAGGTGGCGCCCTCCATCGGGCCCTTCGAGCTCCGCGCGCAGCCGCTGCGCGACACGTCCTCCCACCAGCGTCCGCGACGGCCCTTGCACCGACAACGTCCGCCCCTCGGGTCCGGGCGCTCCCAAGGGCAGCGTCTCGTCGTGGAAGTGCCGGGCCTGCGCCAGACCATCCACGGGCTCACCCGCCTCGATGGCCTCCGCGGAGAACGTGGCGCGCCCCAGTCCGGGCAATCCATTGGAGAAGGTCCTCCGTCCCTGCCCGTCCACCTCGCCCCGCCAGCCTTCGGGCATCGCCACCGCGACGCCGAACCCGTCGTCCCGCTCCACGCGCCAGCCCGAGCGCTCCATCACCACCCCGCCCGCCACGAACAGCGCCGCGAGCACCCCTGCCAGCGGCCTCGCCAGACTCGTCCGAGAGGCCCGCTCGGAATCGCGTGGATCCAGGAACGCTCCCGCCAGCAACCCGGCCACCAGTCCACCCAGGTGCCCCGCGTTGTCCACGCCCACGGAGGTCCAACCCATCCAGAGAAACACGAGCACCGTTGGAAGCGCGCTTTCCCCGGAGAGCCACCGCACGCGGAAACCCGGGCGCGAGCGGTGACGCCGGCCCAGCACCAGCAGCGCGCCCATGCATCCATAGACGAGCCCGGAGGCACCCACGCTCACCGCGCCCGACCAGGCGAGTGAACTCGCCATCGTGGTCAGTCCGGTGGCGATGAGCAGCGCGACATAGTCACGACGGCGACAGGCTCTTTCGAGCGCCGTCCCCGCCGCCACCAGCACGGTGACATTGAGCGCCAGGTGCAGCGCATCCCGGTGCAGCAGGTTGGCCGACAAGAGCCGCCAGACCTGCCCCGCCTCGAGCACCAGCGGCCCCGCCTTCGCGCCCCAACGCACCAGCGCGTCCACGTCGACGGGACCCAGGGCAACGAGGACCCCGTGGACAGCCACCAGGAGCCCCGCGAGGGCCAGGGTGACCCAGGGAATCGGACGAGCGCTCCCTTGGCCGGCCGATTGACCGATGGACAACAGACCCGGCTGCCCCGCCTCCTGGGGAGAAAGCCCTGTCATTTGAGGGGGATGCATGACTTGTGCGTTGAAAGGCCGTTCTGCTATGACTGTACGCGGATCGGACCCGTGCTGAAGCTCATCATCGAAGACGACGAGGGGCGCAAGACCGTTGTTCCCTTCGTGCGCGACGAGATCACCATCGGACGTCAGGAGGGAAACACCATCCGCCTGACCGAACGTAACGTGTCTCGTCGTCACGCACGACTGGTGCGGTTGAACGGCCATGTCGTGGTGGAGGATCTGGGTAGCTATAATGGCACCCGGATCAACGGAGAGCGCATCGCTGGTCAGTCGCCCCTCAGTGAGGGCGATCTGATCCAGATTGGCGACTACGACCTGGCACTCCAGGCCGAGGGCGCCGCGAATGCCGTTGGCCCCATCACCACCAAGGTACCCACACGCCGGCAGGAAGCCGAGCCCGAGGAGCCTGACCGCTCGGAGAGTGAGGAGGAGGCACCTGGAGACGGCGACGAGCACGACCACACGCCCCCATCCCAAGCCTCCGCGGACAAGCGGCGGAACTCGACCTCCATCATCCGGTTGGATCATGTCGAGGCCGACCGGCCCCGGAAGTTGGAGGACATCGATACAAAGGATGCGCCCCGGCTGGTGGTGCTGACCCCGGACGAACTGCGGGGCCAGGAGTTCGCGTGCATCCGGACCGAGCTGCGCATCGGTCGCACGGACGACAACGACATCACGTTGGACCATCGTTCGCTGTCACGTACCCACGCCAAGCTGGTGCGCGAGGCGACGGGTGAGTGGCGCGTCATCGACATGCAGTCGGCGAACGGGATGACCGTCAACGGCGAGAGCTACGCCCAGGCCACCCTGAACAGCGGCGACATCGTCGAGCTGGGTCACGTGAAGCTGCGCTTCATGGGCGCGGGGGATGCCGGCGACGGCGAGGACGCTCCCGCCAGCGAAGGCGGCATGTCGAAGATGCCGCTGGTGGCCGGGCTCATCGCCCTGCTCCTGGGCGGTGGTGGCGTCGCGTTCTGGATGTCCAAGCAGGGCCAGGGCAATCAGCCCATCCAGGACCCGGTGGTTGCTCAGCCGACCCAGCCCGTGGAGCCTCCGCCCGCCCCTCCCGTGAAGCCGCCCGAGGACACCCGGGTTCCGCCGACGGCGCAGACCGGGACGACGGCCCCTCCGGAGACCCCGCCCGAGCCGGTGAAGCCGACGACCGAAGAGCTCATGGCCGCGGCGCTCAAGGCGTTCGATGCCCTGGACTTCAAGGGCGCCCGGACCGAGCTGGAGAAGACCCGCGGCGCGGACGGAAAATACCCCCGCGACGCGAAGAAGGTCCTGGACGACGTGGCGGTCGAAGAGGTCGTCGAGACCGAACTCAACAAGGCCAAGCAGGCGCTGGATGCGAACAGGCCCGATGAGGCGAAGGCGCCGCTCGAAGCCAGCGCAAAGACCAAGCTCTATATCGCGCGGTATACGTCGCTGAAGGCCCAGTACGATGCGAAGCTGAAGGAGTTCGAAGCGGCCAGGGCGAAGCCTCCTCCGGCGGCGGTGCCGGCCGCCGGGAAGGAAGAGCCCCCGCCTGTTGCCAACGCCGCGGACGCGCTCAACGAGCAGACCGGTCAGCTCGTGGCGCGTGCTGGCGCGCTCATCAAGAAGCAGAAGTACCGAGAGGCGCTCGCCGTCGCGGACCAATGCGCCAAGCTGGATGGAGAGAACCCCGACTGCCATCTCATGCTGGGCATCGCCAAAGCCCGGCTCGACGAGATTGACGACGGCGCGAAGCACTACCGGAGGTTCCTGGAACTCGCTCCGGCCGACCATCCCTATCGCAAGGGCGTCGAGTCACAACTGAAAGACTACGACGGCAGAAAGCAGTAAAACCAGGGAGGAGAACCATCCCCCCATCGGCTGCGCGTGCTCGCCCCCTCCCCGAGCCCCAGCTCGACGAAGTTCACCTGCAGCGAGGAGACGCTGTGCAGATTCGCATCCTGGTGGTTGATGACGAGCAGGACAACTGCGACTACCTCAAGCTGGTGCTGACCCGCGAAGGCTACGAGGTCGTGACCACGACGGACCCCACGCAGACAGTGGAGATCCTCCGAGGTTCCGACTTCCACCTCGTCATCCTCGACATGATGATGCCGCAGATGTCGGGGACCGAGGTGCTTGAGCTGATCCGCAAGTACGATACGGACGTTGCCGTCATCGTCGCCACCGCGTACCCCACGGTGGATACGGCGGTCGCCTCGCTCAAGGCCCAGGCTTCTGACTACGTCAAGAAGCCCATGGAGCCGGAGCAGTTCATCACCGCGGTCCGCAACGCCCTTCAGAAGAAGGGCTTGTCCCAGGACCCGGAGGCGGACCTGCACCGCGCCATCGGTCGCACCATCCGCGACGCGCGCAAGACGCAGGAGCTCACGCTCAAGCAGCTCGCGCGACGCACCGGCCTGTCCGTGTCACTGCTGTCCCAGATTGAACGCGCGGAGTCCTCCGCGTCCATCTCGTCGCTCTACAAGATTGCCTCGGCGCTGCAGCTGCGCATGGGCGAGCTGTTCGGCGACACCTGAAGCCCCGAAACCGCCTCGCCGGCCGCGTGACTAGCGGCCGGTGAAGCGGGGCGGACGCTTCTCCAGGAAGGCCGCACGCCCTTCCTTCGCGTCCTCGCTCCCAAACGCCGTCGCGCGAAGCGCTCTGAGCCTCGCCTGCTCCGCGTCACGCAGTGGCGCCCGCGACAGCAGCCCGAAGGACTCCTTCATCCCCGACACCGCGCCCGGTGCATGGCCCGCCAGCGTCGCGCACAGCGCGAAGGCCCGGGCCTCCGCGTCGTCCTCGCACGCGTCGAGCAGTCCCCAGTCCAGCGCCTCACGCGCATCCAGCTTCCGCGCCGTGAGGAAGAGCTGCTTCGCCCGGGACAGGCCCACCAGGCGCGTCGCCCGCGCCAGGCCCTCCGGCGAGTAGACGATGCCCAGCTTCGCCGGGGGCATGAGGAAGACGGTGTCCGGCGCGCCCACCCGGAAGTCGCACGAGGCCGCCAGGTCGAAGCCCGCGCCCACGGCCGCCCCCTGCACCAGCGCCACGCTGGGCACGGGGTGGTGCTCCAGCTTGAGCAGACACTCCACCAGCGCGTCATCCGGCAGGCGCCCGTCCGCACCCGGGGGCCCCAGGTGCGTCAAGTCGTAGCCCGCGCAGAAGGTGCCACCCGCGCCCCGCACCAGCAGCACCCGCACGTGTGGCGCGGGCTCCAGCGCCGCGTCCAACCGGGCCAGCATCGCGTCATTCAGCGCGTTGCGCCGGGCCGGGTTGGACAGCGTCAACACCCGAACGCCGCCCTCGCGGTCTTCCACCTCCACCGAGGGCTCCACCACGACTACCCGAGCACCACGAGGACATCACCCTCGTTGACGGACTGAGCCTCCTTGCACCGAATCTCCTTCACGGTGCCGGCCTCGGTCGTCTCCACCGGCATCTCCATCTTCATGGACTCGAGGATGACCAGCGTGTCGCCCTCTTTGACTTGCTGGCCGACCTGCACCTCGATCTTCCACACGGTGCCGGTGATATGCGCCGCAACGTCCGCCATAAGTCCGTTCCTCCAAAGGGGTGATGAAGCGGGAGCCTGCCACTACGCCGGCTTCGCGTGATGCTCCAGGAAATGCGTATCCAGCTCGCCGGCCTTGAAGGCCGCATCCTGAACGATTCGCAGGTGGAGCGGGATGTTCGTCTTGATGCCTTCGATGCGGAAGGACTGAAGCGCCGTCACCGAGCGCTCAATCGCCTCCGCGCGCGTGGCGCCGGAGATGATGAGTTTGGCGATGAGCGGGTCGTAGTTCGGCGTGACGGTGTTGCCCTCGGCATAGCCCGCGTCCAGGCGCACGCCCTCGCCCGTGGGAGGCTGGAACACCTTCAGCGGCCCCGGTGACGGGAAGAACTTCACCGGGTCCTCCGCGTAGATGCGGAACTCCAGCGCCGCCCCGCGCCGCTTCACGTCCTCCTGCTTCACCGTGAGGTGCTCGCCCGCGGCGATGCGCAGCTGCCAGCCGATGAGGTCCAGCCCCGTGGTCAGCTCCGTCACCGGGTGCTCCACCTGGAGCCGCGCGTTCATCTCGATGAAGTAGACCTGTCCGTCCGAGTACAGGAACTCCACCGTGCCCGCGTTGGCGTAGCCGAACGTCTTGGCCGCTGTCACGGCCGCGGTGAAGAGCGTCTGGGCCAGCTCCGCGTTCTTCCCGTCCGCGAACAGCACGGACGGCGCCTCCTCCACCACCTTCTGGTGGCGCCGCTGGATGGAGCACTCGCGCTCCAGACAGTGGATGAGGTGGCCGTGGTGATCTCCCAGAATCTGCACCTCGATGTGGCGCGGCGCGGGGAAGTAGCGCTCCAGGTACACGCCCTCACGGCCGAAGGCGGACTTCGCCCGGTCCGTGCACTGGCGGAACACCTTCTCCAGCTCGGCGGGGTTGTTCGCCGCCGCCATGCCGATGCCGCCGCCGCCGCCCGCGGCCTTGCACAACACCGGGTAGCCAATGCGCTCGGCCTCGGCCAGCGCGGTGGCCACGTCCGGCACCAGACCCTCGCTGCCGGGCACCACGGGGACGCCCGCCGCGGACACCAGCTTGCGCGCCTGGCTCTTGTCCTTCATCCGCGCCATGGCCTCCGGCGGCGGACCCACGAAGATGAGTCCCGCGTCCTGGCACGCCTGGGCGAACTCTCCGTTTTCGGACAGAAACCCGTAGCCGGGGTGCACGGCCTGGGCGCCCGTCTTCTTCGCGGCCTCGAGAATCGCCGGGATGCTCAGGTAGCTGTCCTTCGCCGGAGCGGGGCCGATGCGCACGGCCTCGTCCGCTTCCTTCACGAACGGCAGCTCCGCGTCCGGGTCCGAGTACACGGCCACCGTCTTGAGCCCCATCTGCCGGGCCGCCGCGCCGATGCGACGGGCGATTTCTCCCCGGTTGGCGATGAGCAACTTCTGGAACATGGCGCGTGCCCTCGTGTGCGGAAGGGCGGCGAACCTAACCCCCGCCCCCCTCCCTGACAAGGGCGCGGGCAGGCGTGCAACAGGTCCCTACAGTCCAGTAAATTTGCGGCTCTACAAAGGCATGACGTACCTTGCCACACCGTGAAGCCCACCTCTTCCTCAGGCACCGGCGTTGGCGTGGTCGACCTCCATGGCGCTCGCCGCGCGCGTCGGTTGGACCTCTACCGGACCCGCCAGTCGGACCGCGTCCGCAGCGTCCGAGGCACGCTCGAAGCCCTCACGCAGAGCGGCACGCTCTTCACCCAGGAGGGTACGCGCCGAGGGCTGTCGCTCCTCAAGGCGCTCCAGTTGCTGCAGCGCGCCAGTGCCCGGCTGGAGGAGCTGGCCGGTGGCGGCGTGATTCCGGCGCCCCGCAAGCAGGAGCGCATCGACGCGCTGTATGAAGAGCTGGACACCCTCTTCACCCGCGCGGACAAGCTGGCCGGGCGTGACGAGGCGAGCGTGGCGCGGTTGCCCGCCCGCTGAGCCCCACGTCGCCTGACGGCTACGGCAGCTCGGTCTGCCCCTGGCGGCGCAGGAAGGTGGGGATGTCGAACTGGTCCTCGTCCAGGGGGAGCGCGGAGTCCTTCACCACGGCGGTCCGGTTGCTGACGGACTTGTTGTTGTCCACGGCCGCCAGCGGACGGGAAGCGCCACTCTTGGCAGGCACCAGGCTGGCCACTTCCTCGCGCACGCTGTGGATGAGCACCGACTGCTGCGCGGGCCGCGCCAGGGGAACCTGGACCACCGGCGTCACCGTGCGCACCTTGGGCGCGTCGCGGTGGACGAAGCCGGTGGCGATGATGGTGATTTTCACCTCATCCTGAATCTGGTCGTCGATGAGCGAGCCGAAGATGATCTCCGCCTCGCTGTCCGCCGCATCGTGGACCAGGGTCAACGCCTCGTTGACCTCCTGGAGCGTCATGTCCCGACCGCCGGTGATGTTGATGAGCAGGCCCGTGGCGCCGTCGATGGAGACGTCCTCCAGCAGCGGGCTGGAGATGGCCTGCTGCATGGCGGTGAGCGCGCGCTTGTCGCCGGACGAGTGCCCGGTGCCCATGAGCGCCAGGCCCTTGTCGCTCATGATGGTCTTCACGTCGGCGAAGTCGACGTTGATGTAGCCGTGGTACTGGATGAGGTCGCTGATGCCCTGCACGGCATTCAGCAGCACCTCATCGGCGCGCTTGAAGGTCTCCAAGAGCGGCATTGGCTCGTTGGAGAGCGACAGCAGGCGCTGGTTCGGAATGGTGATGAGCGTGTCCACTGCGGCCTTGAGCTCGACGATGCCCTGCTCGGCCTGCTTGCGGCGCTTGTTGCCCTCGAAGAGGAAGGGCTTGGTGACGACGCCCACCGTGAGGCAACCCAGGCTCTTGGCGATGTCGGCGATGATGGGCGCCGCGCCCGTGCCGGTGCCGCCGCCCATGCCCGCCGTGACGAAGACCATGTCGGCGCCCTCGAGCACCGCGGCAATCTGGTCTCGCGACTCCAGCGCGGCCTCGCGGCCCATCTCCGGGTTGGCGCCGGCGCCCAGGCCCTTGGTCAGCGTCTGGCCCAGCTGCAGCCGCGTGGGCGCCTTGCTGGCGGCCAACGCCTGGATATCCGTGTTGGCGGCGATGAAGTCCACGCGGTCCAGCTTGGACAGAATCATCGTGTTGACCGCGTTGCAGCCGGCCCCACC
>NZ_JABUMQ010000720.1:0-819 GCF_013336645.1 Myxococcus sp. CA039A
CCCCCGCACCGCGCATGCACCCGCGCCCCGTTCGCCCCGCCGCGCGCGGCCACCGCTCCCGCCGGCAACGCCGCCACCTCCCCCAGCGTGGTGAGCCCCAGCGCGGAGAAGGACGCACCCTCCCGCCCCTCCAGCGCGGCCAACGGCAACGGCGCCAGCGCCCGAGCCGAATCCCCCAGCGGAATCACCTCCACCCGCCGCGCCCCGTACCGCGCCAGCGCCCGCGAGGTGAACGACTCCGAGGCCACCGCCACGTGCGCCCGGTACCCCAGCTCCGAGCACAGCGCCAACGCCCGCGAGCACAGTCCTTCCTCGCCTCCAGACAGGTGCGCCGCCCCCGCGTCCAGCCACAGTCCATCCGGCGCGGAGAGCTGGAAGCCCGGCCCCAGGCACAAGAGCGCCTCCCCCAACGCGACCAGCGCCCGCGCCTCCTCCTCCGGCCGATAGGGAAAGTGCCGCAGTTCCGGATCCAGCGCCGTCGCCGCCGTGAGCGTCGTCCCGGGCCGAACCCCCGCCTTCAGCGCGGACGTCGACGCCGCCGCCACCCGCCGCTGGCCGCGCGACTCCTCCACCAGCACGAAGGGCCGCCCCGTCAGCTCCGGGCACTCGATGACCTTGCGCTGCACCGGGAAGCGCGTGAAGTGAAGATACGCCCTGCGCATGGGGCCTCAGTGCGTCGCCGAGGCCGCGCTCAGCCCCGCTCGCAGCGACGGCATGGCGCCATCCCGCCCGGGCCGCTGGCCCTGGATCCCCAGGCCGTTGCGCGCCACCCACGCCCCCTCCTTCAGGAAGTCCGGCGTGGCATCCGCATCCAAGGGC
>NZ_JABUMQ010000721.1:0-812 GCF_013336645.1 Myxococcus sp. CA039A
CGGTGAGCGAGCCGACCCCGCCGCCGCCCACGACGCGCTCGCAGGACACGCGCCGCTCCAAGGACGACGAGGCCGCCCAGCGCGAAGAAGAGCTGCGCAAGCGGCGTGAAGAGGTGGAGCGCCAGCGCCGCGAACTGGAGGACCGCCGCAAGCAGGAGGAGGAGTCGGAGGCCAAGCGCAAGCGCGAGGAAGAGGAGAAGCGCAAGCGCGAGGAAGACGAGAAGAAGAAGCGGCCGTCCATCGACGAAGACGATCTCCGGAATTACTAGCCATGCGCCGTCCCCTTCGTTTCCTCATTCCCTTCGCGGCCCTGTCCCTGGGCCTGTCCGCGTGCAGCCTCCTGGTCGACTTCGACGAGGAGGGGCAGCCGTGTGACGACCGCAACCAATGCCTGGAGGGCTTCATCTGCAAGGACGACAGCTGCGTCCGGGACAGCAACGCCGTTCCGGACTCCGGCTCGGATGCGGGCTCGCCAGGGCAGACGGACTCCGGTTCGGATGCGGGCTCGCCAGGGCAGACGGACGCGGGTCCGGTTGACGCGGGCCCGGTGGACGCCGGGCCGTAGTCGCCGCCGCGAGGGGCGGTAGTTCCTACAGCCCCTCGCTTCGCGTGGTCCGATTGCCGCGCCGTGTCCTCGGGGACACGCCCGCCTGGCGGCCCCCCTGCCGACGCAAACCCCCGTCTCCACGGGGACTGTCGGGGCGAAGCCGGGGGGCCACCCTCCCGGGAGGGGTTGGCATCCGCCGTGCTCTGTCGTGTGCCCAGGAGGTTTCATCGACATGGGCAAGCGCGTCGGAGTGCTGATGGGCGGG
>NZ_JABUMQ010000722.1:0-795 GCF_013336645.1 Myxococcus sp. CA039A
CTATTATTCAGCGCAATCGCCAGCAAAGGACGGGGAGGAAAAGATGAGTATCAAAATCAATAAATTGGAAATCGAAAACGTCAAGCGCGTCAAGGCCGTGAAGATCGAGCCGACCAGCACAGGTTTGACGATTGTCGGCGGGAAGAACAACCAAGGCAAGACGAGTGTTTTGGATGCCATTGCTTGGGGCTTGGGCGGCAATAAGTACCGCCCTTCCCAGCCCGAACGCGAAGGGTCGGCAGTACCACCTTATCTTCATATCGTGCTGTCGAACGGCTTGATCGTTGAGCGCAAAGGTAAAAACAGCGACCTTAAGGTCATCGATCCGAACGGCCAGAAGGGCGGTCAGCAGCTGCTGGATAGTTTCGTGGAAGAGCTGGCGATCGACCTTCCCAAATTCATGAACGCAACTAATAAGGAAAAAGCCAATACTCTGCTGCGCATCATCGGCGTCGGCGACAAGCTCCACGAGCTGGAGACCAAGGAGCGGGAGCTCTACAACCGGCGCCACGCGATCGGCCAGATCGCCGATCAAAAAGCCAAATTCGCCAAGGAACAGCCGTATTTCCCAGAGGCTCCGAAAGAGCCGATCTCCGCATCGGATCTCATCCGCCAGCAGCAGGAAATCCTCGCCCGGAACGGCGAGAACCAGCGGAAGCGGCAACGCGTAGCGCAGATCCAGGCGGAATACGAGCAGCAAGGCCGGGAAGTTGCTCGGCTCATGGCAATGTTGAACGCTGCTCAAGAAAAATACACTCAGCTTCAAAATGATCTCGAAATCGCTCGGAAGGACGC
>NZ_JABUMQ010000723.1:0-721 GCF_013336645.1 Myxococcus sp. CA039A
GAGGTGGAGGGGTTGCCCTGGTCTCGCGGTCTGTGGCGCAGCTCGGAGGGCTACGGCCTGGCGGTCCCCGAGAAGGACGAGGCGCGGCCGTGGCGGGTGGTGCACCTGGATGGTCGTCCCGCGGAGCGGTTCCTGGCGCCGGGACGGAGTCGCTCGGTGCGGGCACCTCGGCCCTTCTTCTGGACGACGAGCAACCGGCTCTTGCCGGAGCTGGCGGAACTCTATGAGGACAGTCTGGGGTTCATCGCCGGGACTGGGTCGCGCCAGGAGGTGCGGTCATGAGGGAGTTGATCCAACTCGACGTGAAGGGCCACCGATTGTGGGGGACGTTTCATCCTCCGGCGATGGGGACTCGGCGCTCGGTGGGCGTGCTCTTCCTGAACCCCGGGCATGTGCCGCGCTCCGGGCATGGCGGGCTGTCGGTGCTCGCGGCGGAGCGGCTCGCGGCGAGAGGCTTCCCGTGCTTCCGAGTGGATTTGCCGGGGTTGGGGGACTCGGACGGTCCGTTGCCGGAGATGACGTCGGAGCTGTACCAGCTCGTGTGCAAGGGCGGCTTCGTCGAGGTGGCGAGCGAGGTGCGAGAGGAGCTCCAGCGGCGATATGGGCTGGAGGGGATGTTGATGGGAGGGCTGTGCGGGGCGGCGACGACGGCGCTGTATCTGGCGGACCGTGAGCCGGAGGGGGTGCGCGGCCTGTTCATGTTCGAGCCGGAGTTCTACCT
>NZ_JABUMQ010000724.1:0-719 GCF_013336645.1 Myxococcus sp. CA039A
CGGTTGGGGGCGCGGCATTCACGACGGGAGGCGGCGAGTTGGCCCGCACCGGAGCCGACGGCCGTACCTGCTGTTCCTCCAGCGCCCTCCGGGAGAGGTCCTGAGACGACATCGGCACGGGGCTCCGGAGCCGGCCGTAGAGCACCCAGAGCAACATGGCCCCCAGCGCCAGCAGCAGGAGTCCGCCGACGATGGCCAGCAGGAGCCCTCGCGGATTCGTGCGTCCGGTGGTCGCGCGCGTGTCGGGGTAGTCGTAGCCGGCGTACCCGGCGGTGGACTCGTCGTCCTCGCCGTCGTCGCGGAGCGAAGCCGTGGGATTCGTGTGCGCCGCCGACATGCTGGAGTCGGTGTGGAAGTTCTCGTCCTCGTCGCCCACGGCCTTGCCACCCCGGGACGCGGGCATCTGCGGCCGGGAGGCATGGCGGTGGCTCACCGTCGCCGGGGTGATGGAGACGGACTGGGACGCCTCCACGTCCACCGACGACATGCGCCGCATGGGCGTGGTGAGCGACGCCTCCACGTCCACCGACGACATGCGCCGCATGGGCGTGGTGAGCGACACCGACTGCGAGGACTCCTCGTCCAGCGGCGACATGCGTCGCATGGGCGTGGTGAGCGACACCGACGCCTCCACGTCCAGGATGGACTGACGCCGGATGGGCATCGTCATGTCGCCGGAGGCCTCGCCCATGTCGAAGTCTCGGGGGTCCTGCGGCACG
>NZ_JABUMQ010000725.1:0-717 GCF_013336645.1 Myxococcus sp. CA039A
GCGAGCTGCTCGCGCAGGTGAAACGCACCACGCTCGGCGCCTACGAGCATCAGGACGTCCCCTTCGAGAAGCTCGTCGAGGAACTCAACCCTCACCGCACCCTCAGTCACTCGCCGCTGTTCCAGGTCATGCTCGTCCTGCAGAACGCACCGACGACGAGCATGGAAGTGCCTGGGAGCACGGTGGAGACGTCACCGCTTCGCCTGGAGGCTTTCGACTCGGGAGCGCCGGGCGCGAAGTTCGACCTCACGCTGACACTGGGCGAGGGACTGGAAGGCGCGCTGGGCTACCGGACGGACTTGTTCGATGAGTCCACCATCGCTCGGATGGTCGCGCACTTCGGCACTCTCCTCGACGCCGTCGTCACCACACCGGAGTTGCGGCTGAGCGAGCTGCCGATGTTGCCGACCGAGGAGCGCCGTCAGGTGCTCGTCGAGTGGAACGACACCCGCCGTGAGTTGCCCTGGACTGGCGCCTTCCACGAGCGCTTCGAGGCCCAGGCCGCTCTCACGCCCGACGCCCTCGCCGTCCTCGACGACTCCGCCTCTCTCTCCTTCTCTCAGCTCAACCACCGCTCCAACCAGCTCGCCCACCTGCTGCGCGCCCGTGGTGTCGGGCCCGAAGTCCGCGTCGCCCTCTGCCTGGAGCGCTCCGTCGACTCCCTCGTCGCCCTCCTCGCCATCCTCAAGGCCGGCGCCGCCTACGTCCCTCTCGACT
>NZ_JABUMQ010000726.1:0-703 GCF_013336645.1 Myxococcus sp. CA039A
GTATAAGAGACAGGGGTGGAGGGAGGGGCGAAGTCGTCGCCGGAGGCGTCAGCTGCGGCGAAGTCGGGAGGAGGAAGAGCCTTCCTGTCGAGCTTCCCGTTGGCGGAGAGAGGGAAGGACGGGAGGGAGACGAGAGCAGCCGGCACCATGTACTCGGGCAGGCGCTGGGAGAGGAATGAGCGGAGCGCGGACGTGTCGACGTCCTGCTCGTTCGAGGTGAAGTAGGCGACGAGACGCTTGTCGCCGGGGACGTCCTCGCGAGCGAGGACGACGGCTTCCTGGATGCCAGAGAAGAGGCGGAGAGCGGCCTCGACTTCGCCCAGCTCAATGCGGAAGCCACGGACCTTCACCTGGAAGTCGGAGCGGCCGAGGAACTCGAGAGTGCCGTCGGCGAGCCAGCGGACTCGGTCACCGGTGCGATAGAGGCGAGCACCGGGCGAAGAAGAGAAGGGATGAGGGACGAAGCGCTCAGCGGTGAGGTCGGCGCGGTTGAGGTAACCCCAAGCAAGGCCGTCACCCCCGACGAAGAGCTCTCCAGGGACGCCCGGAGGCAGGGGCTGGAAGGAGGCGTCGAGAACGAAGGCGGAGGAGTTGGAGAGAGGAGCGCCGATGGGAACGGAGCGGGAGAAGGAGTCCCCATTCCGCAGCGAGTGAGTGGCGGAGAAGGTGGTGTTCTCGGTGGGGCCGTAGCCGTTGACGAGGA
>NZ_JABUMQ010000727.1:0-693 GCF_013336645.1 Myxococcus sp. CA039A
GGTGGGACAGGGGCTTGCCTACTCGACCCGGAGTCAGCGTCACCTGCTCAACGTCCCCGCCTCGCGGATGGGCGCCTTCGCGGACGAGCCCGAGCACTTCCTGCGCTGGCTGCGCCAGGAGACGCCCGACACGGAGGCCGGCGACTTCGTCCCCCGCCTGCGCTACGGCCAGTACCTGGAGGCCGTGCTGAAGGAGACCGTCGCGCGCGCGCCGCCAGGCGTCCAGTTGGAGACGCTGGCAGGCGAGGTGACGTCCACCCGGGAGCATGGCGGACTGGTGACGCTGTCGACGCGGAGTGGCGGAGAGCTCGTCGCGCGGACGGTGGTGTTGGCGCTGGGCAACGCAAGCCCCGCGGACCTGCGCGTGGCGGACGGCGGATTGTATGCGAGCCCGCGTTATCACCGCTCACCGTGGGCACCGGATGCGCTGGCGGGCATCGGCGAGCACGACGCGGTGCTGCTCATCGGCACGGGCCTCACCATGGTGGACGCCGTGCTGTCGCTGGAGGAGATGGGGCACCAGGGCCCGCTGCACGCGCTGTCGCGGCATGGGCTCCTGCCGCACCGTCATCCGCGCGCGGCGGCCCCGGGGACGTATGCGTCGCCCGGCATCCGCGACGTGTTGCGCGCGCTGCGCCGCGAAGGACTGCGCGCTCCGGAGCCCTCCCATCCCATCCTGTCCCTTATGCCCAT
>NZ_JABUMQ010000728.1:0-683 GCF_013336645.1 Myxococcus sp. CA039A
GCCGAGCACACCGCCACCGGGCCCAACCAGGTCTGGAGTTGGGATATCACCTACCTGAAGGGCCCGGTGAAGGGCGCCTTCCTCTACCTGTACCTGGTGGTGGACGTCTTCAGCCGGCGAATCATGGGCTTCGCGGTGCACGAAGAGGAGTCGTCCGAGCATGCCTCGGTCCTCATCCGCCGCTCTTGGCAGCAGGCCGGCTGCCCCGAGGGGCTGGTGCTGCATTCGGACAACGGCGGCCCGATGAAGGGCGCCACGCTGCTGGCCACCTTGCAGTACCTGGGCGTCACCCCGTCCTTCAGCCGGCCCCGCGTCTCGGACGACAATGCCTTCTCCGAGGCTCTCTTCCGCACGCTGAAGTACCGCCCCAGCTTCCCCCGGCGGCCCTTTGCGTCCGTCGAGGATGCGCACGCCTGGGTGACGCGCTTCGTGGACTGGTACAACACCGAGCACCGACACTCCGCCATCCGCTTCATCACGCCCGACGACAGGCACTTCTGCCGTGAGGCCACGCTGCTGGCTCGACGCCACCGGGTATACCAACGCGCCCGAGCCAGTCACCCCGAACGCTGGAGCCGCGACACTCGCAACTGGACGCCAGCAGGCCCCGTCCGTCTCGGCCCCTCTCCGAACCTCACCCCGGCCGTGCAGGAGTTGAAGCGCATCGGCTGAACCCTCTCACG
>NZ_JABUMQ010000729.1:0-676 GCF_013336645.1 Myxococcus sp. CA039A
GTACGCGGTGGGGGCTCGGCCACCAGGGCCGCCCGAGGTGACTTCATCGGACGCGGAGGGGCTGGCGCTGCATCGGCGCGCGGCGGAGGCGTACGAGGCCCTGCCCGCGGAGGCGCGGCGGCGGGCCTGCGCGGAGGTGGTGCGCCACTGGCTCGCGGCGAAGGTGCCCCAGCGCGCGCTGCCGCATCTGCTGGAGGTCGCCGCGTGGAACCTCGCGGCGTTGGAGCCGGCGGCGGCGCTGGGGGTGTACCGCGTCGCGCTGGACGTCGCCGCGTCGCTGTCGCTGGACGCCGCGCGTCAGTGGTCCCGTGTGCTGTGGGAGCGAATCGGGGACGCGCATCGGCTTGCGGGAGAGCGAGCGGAGGCCGAGTCCGCCTGGCGCATCGCCATCTCGCTCGAGGATCCTCGCGCGGTGCTGGCGACGCCCGAGCACCTCCACTGTCTGCGCAAGCTGGCCGCGGTGGTGTTGTCGCTGGAGCGCTACGAGGAAGTGGTGTCGCTGGGGCAGGCCGTGGGGGAACTCGCGGCGGGCCCGGACGCGCTGGTCTGTACGGCCTCGTTGGACGCGCTGTGTGCGCTCGCGCTGTGTGGGCTGGGGCGCTTCGAGGAGGCGGAGGCGCGCCTGGCGAGTGCTCGGGCGAGGTTGCTCCAGGCGCCGTACCAGGAGGGGCCGGGG
>NZ_JABUMQ010000072.1:0-36826 GCF_013336645.1 Myxococcus sp. CA039A
CCCCAGGGCTGACCTCCCCCCGCCGCCCCAGGAGCGATTGACACCACGACTCCGCCTGTTTATAAGTTGGTCACACAACCAATAAACAAGGCCATCATGCCCCGTCCGTCCAACACCGAGGAGCGCCGACAGCAAATCGTCTCGGGCCTGCTGCGGGTCATGTCGGAGCGCGGCTATGAGCGGGCCTCCGTCAACGAAATCGCGAAGGCGGCGGGCCTGAGTCCGGGGCTGGTGCACTAC
Organism: Myxococcus sp. CA039A; assembly: GCF_013336645.1. Lineage (NCBI taxonomy): Bacteria > Pseudomonadati > Myxococcota > Myxococcia > Myxococcales > Myxococcaceae > Myxococcus > Myxococcus sp. CA039A. The sequence continues at coordinate 241 of NZ_JABUMQ010000072.1, forward strand.
CACTTCAGCGACAAGCAGGAGATTCTGCTCGTGCTGGTGCAGCAGCTCGCGGCGCGCGCGCGGGAGCGGGTGGCGAAGCGCTTCGAGCGGCTTGGAGCCGACGATGCGCGCGGCCGTATCGACGCCTTCCTGGACGCCTTCCTCGCGACGGGCGCGGACGCGGACACGAGCGCGGTGGCGGGCTGGGTCACCATCAGCGCGGAGGCGATTCGTCAGCCGGAGGTCCGCGCCGCCTACGAGCAGGTGGTGCGCGCGGACCTGGAGCAACTCGAAGCGCTGGTGGCGATGCTGGTGGGAAAGCGCAAGGCGCGGGCGCTGGCGGCGGGACTCTTCGCGGCGGTGCAGGGCTACTTCGTCCTCTCGGCCAGCTCTCCCGGACTGGTGCCGGCGGGCTCCGCCGCGAGCACGGTGAAGCACATGGCCGCGGGCCTCCTGGACACCTCGGCGGCGAGGGAGGGCGCATGAAGACCTCCACGAAGCTGGGCCTCCTCTCGAGCCTCTATCTCTCGCAGGGCCTGCCGTTCGGCTTCTTCACGCAGGCGCTCCCCGTGCTGCTGCGCCACCAGGGTCTGTCGCTTCCGGCCATCGGTCTGGCCCATCTGCTCGCACTGCCGTGGGCCCTGAAGTTCCTCTGGGCCCCCTTCATGGACCGGCATGGCTCCGCGCGCTGGGGGCTGCGTCGCGGCTACATCCTCCCGTTGCAGTGCCTCAGCGCGGGCCTGTTGCTGTCGCTCGCGCTGCCCGAGTCCACGGTGGACACGCGCCTGCTGCTCGCGGCGGTGCTCGGCGTCAACCTGCTGGCGGCGACACAGGACGTGGCGACCGACGGGCTCGCGGTGACGCTGCTTTCGCCCTCCGAGCGCGGCTGGGGCAACGGCATCCAGGTGGCCGCCTATCGCGTGGGCATGATTCTGGGCGGCGGCGTCATGCTCGCCGTGTTCGACAAGGCGGGCTGGCGCCCCACGCTCCTGGCCCTCGGCCTGACGTTGCTCGTCGCCACCGTGCCCGTGGCCCTCTACCGCGAGCCGCCCACCGAGCCCGCCCCCCGCGCGAGCCTGGGCCTCGAATGGTGGTGGCGACGCCCAGGCGCCGCGACGTGGCTCATCCTCCTCGTCGTCTACAAGGCGGGCGAGGCGCTGGCCACGGGCATGCTGCGCACCTTCCTGGTGGACCGGGGCCTGACACTGACGGACATCGCGTGGCTGCTGGGAGGCGTGGGCTTCACGGCGGGGCTCCTGGGCGCGCTCATCGGCGGCAGCCTCGTGGTGAAGCTCGGACGGCGCAGGGCGCTGCTGCTCTTCGGCGTCATCCAGGCCACGGCGGTGCTGCTGTACGCGCTCGTCGCCAGCTTCCCCTCGTCGCTGCCCTGGCTCACCGCCGTGTGCGCCGTGGAGCACGTGGCCAGCGGCATGGCCACCGCCACCGTCTTCACCGCGATGATGGACGCATGCAGGCCCGAGCACGCCGCCACCGACTACACCGTGCAGGCCTCGCTGGTGGTGCTCGCCACCGGCGCGGCGGCGGCCGTCAGCGGCTTCAGCGCGCAGGCCCTGGGCTACCCCGGACACTTCGCCCTGTCCGCGCTGCTCTGCCTCGCGGGAACGCTCTACGTGGCACTCGCCTTCCACCCGTCCCGGGAGCCAACGCCCGGGACACCCGAGGTGTCGTCGTGACCATCGCCGTCTATGCAGGCAGCTTCGACCCCGTCACGGCGGGACACCTGTCCGTCGTGCGACAGGCCGCGCGATTGTTCGGCCACGTCGTCGTCGTGGTGGCCATCAACCCCGCCAAGAACACCCTGCTCTCCCAGGACGAGCGCATGGCGCTGGTGCGCGAGGCCGTGGCCATGCACCCCAACGTCACGGTGGCGTGGACGCAAGGTCTCATCGTCGACTACGCGCGGGCCATCGGCGCAAGCGTGCTCCTGCGCGGCGTGCGAGGGGCCACCGATGCGCAGTTCGAAACGGAGCTCGCCCAGAACAACCGCGCGCTCGCCCCCGAAATCTCCACCCTCTTCCTCCCCGCCGAGGCCCACCTCGCCGAGGTGAGCAGCAGCGGCCTCAAGCAGCGCGTCGCCCGGGGCGAGGACGTTTCGGCCTTCTGTCCTCCCTCGGTCGCGGCGAAGCTGCGCGAGCGACTCGACCCGTCCCTCCGGAGCCAGCCATGAGCCTGTCCTTCACTCCCCTGGGCGTCGGTGACGCCTTCTCAGCCCTCTACTATTCCTCGTGTCTGGCGATGGAGGCGGAGGACCAGGTGCTCCTCGTGGACTGTCCGCACCCCATCCGGAAGATGATGCGCGAGGCGGCCCTGTCCTCCGGTGTCCCACTCGACGTGGACCGCGTCAGCGCCGTGGCCCTCACGCACCTGCACGCGGACCACGCCTCCGGCCTGGAGGGCCTGGGCTACTTCTCCTTCTTTGTGCTCAAGAAGAAGCTGGAGCTGCTCACCCATCCGGACGTGGCCGAACGGCTCTGGGAAGGACACCTGGCCGCGGGCATGGAGTGCCTCATCGAGAAGCGGGGAGAGCCTCCCAACCCGAAGCACTTCGAGGACTACTTCGAGCACACGCCACTCTCCACCGAGTCGGCCGTGAGGCACGGGCCCTTCCTCATCGAAGCCCGGATGACGTACCACCACGTGCCCACCACCGCGCTGCGCATCCACGCGGGAGGCCGGTGCCTGGGCTACAGCGCGGACACCGCCTTCGACGAGGGCCTCATCGACTGGCTGTCACGCGCGGACCTGGTCATCCACGAGACGAACTACGGCGTGCACACGCCCTACGAGAAGCTCGCCGCCCTGCCGGAGGGGCTGCGCGCCCGAATGCGCCTCATCCACTACCCCGACGACTTCGACACCGCGGCCAGCGTCATCGAGCCGCTGCAGCAAGGCCGTCGCTACGCCGTCTGAGGACCGGGCGCCCGCCCGGTGAGGCAACGGGCGCCCACGTCCCAGTCACCCGTTACTGCGAGAAGATGAGCAGCGAGTACGGGCCAATGGCGAAGTTCGCGTTTTGGGCCATGCCGTCCTTGGCGCCACTGTTCGTGGAGGTGTTCGCCGACGGGGTGTTGCCGAAGTCGGACGAGTACCCGTTCCAGTCGCTGTTGAAGCGCAGGTACCACGTCCCCGCCCTGGGGAAGCCGATGTTGTAGCTGGAGTAGGAGGTGCCGCTGAAGTTGGCGACGATGACGACGTCATCCCCTCCGCCACCGCTGTCCCAGCGGTGATACGCGAGCACCTTGTTGGTGTTGTTGACGTGGTGGACGTTGACGTTGCCACCGCGCAGGCCGCGCGTGTTGTTGTTCCAGTTGCGGCGCAGGCGGATGAGGTCGCGGTACAGCGTCTTGATGCCGCCATAGGGGGTCAGCTTGCCCCAGTCCAGCGGGTCCCCGTCCGCGAAGTAGCCATCCTCCAGGAACTCCTGCCCCTGGAACATCATCGGGATGCCCGGAGAGGTGAACGTAATCCCCGCGACGAGCGTGGAGCGCTTCTTCGCCGCCCAGCTCCCCGCGTTGCCCGGCCAGATTTCCTCCGGCACGCGCGCATGGCCGTTGGCCACCTCGTCGTGGCTCTCCGTGTAGATGACGCGCGCGTGAGAGCGGCCGCTGAAGCGCTGGGTAATCGCGTCACGCACCGCGAGCATGTTCCGGTTGGCGTCGTTCTGCTCGATGGCCGCCGTGCGCAGGGGGTGCACGAACTCCGCCGTCCACTGCGCGTCGAAGCCCGCGCCGCCCGCGAAGTCGCTCGTCGCGTCGTTGGTGATGGAGTCACCGCCGCCGAAGTCCTCGGCGATGGAGATCTTCCAGGGCTTGTTCGCGTTGATTTCACGGTTGATGGAGCGGAACACCTGCCACGCCGACGGGATGTCACCCGAGCCGTCAATCGTGCGCATGTACTTCGTGGCGTCCCAGCGCAGACCGTCCGCGCGGAAGTTGTCCAGCAGGTTCATCATCGAGTCGCGGATGTACGCACGCACCTCGGGACGGCCGTAGTCCGGGCGCGTGTCGCCCCACGGCGTCACCTTGCGGTTGTCGGTGAAGAAGTACTCGCCGCCGTTGCCCAGGCAGTCGCCGCTGAAGCACCACATGGGCAGGTCACTGGGCCCGTAGTGGTTGTGCACCACGTCGAAGATGACGCCGATGCCCCGGTAGTGCGCCTCGTCCACGAAGTGCTTCATGTCGTTGGGCGAGCCATACGCGCTCTCCGGCGCGAACGGGAAGGCCGCGTTGTAGCCCCAGGAGAAGTCCCCGGCGAACTCATACGCCGGCATCACCTTCACCATGTTGACGCCCAAATCCCTCAGGTAGTCGAGCTTGGCGATGGCGCTGTTCCAGTTGCCCGGCCCGAAGCCCGGAGAGTCGTGGAACGTGCCCACGTGCATCTCGTAGATGACCATGTCGTTGAAGGCCGGCGTGCTGAACTGCTGCGCGTTCCACCAGTACTCGCCGTGGTCATAGATGATGCTGGCGCCCGTGGAGTTCTCCTGCCACGCCGAGCGCGGGTCCGCGCGCCACGCGTCGCTGCCCCACTGGTTGCGCGTCACGAACTTGTACTTCTGCCCCTTCACCGCGCCCGCGACGTCGGCGGAGAAGTTGCCGTTGAACTCGTTGCCCAGCTCCACCCAACCCCAACTGCTGAAGTCGCCCGCCACGAAGACGCGACTGGCCAGCGGCGCCCAGGTGCGGAACGTCGTACCACCCGAATAGACAGTGGCTCCCATGCCCGGCCGCGTCGATGACGTGAGCTGCTGGACGACCTGCGCTGTCTCCTGACCGGAGCCCTGTTGCTTCTCGAGCGCGGCCTCGCCGCAGCCGAACAAACCGGCCAGCAGCAACGCGCTCAACACGTTGTGTCGCATGGTGACAACCTCCTCTTGTGGTCAAGGCGGGTCCTAGCAACCGCAGTGAAGTGCGAGCAAACCGCCTACGTGTGATTCCTGTAACTTTCGGTCATGACACGCCGCAGCAGCGATTCACGTTTTCCAGGGATGACGTCGAATCAAGGCGGGGCGTGAAGGCGGGGGTGCTCGCCTTCGCCTCGTGAGTGCGCTACTTCCGCGAGCCCCGGCGCCGTGCGGGCGCCCCTGGAGAACGACTCGCGATGACGACCTCGACAGCGCTGGCCCGACGTGGGGCCCTGCTCCTGCCGCTCGCGCTGTTCCTGGCACTGACTCCGAGCCACTCGCGGGCCGCCGTCCCCGCCGCGCCCAAGGGCACGACGCGACTGACATTCCTGCACCTGGCGGACGTTTACCAGGTGCAGCCCCAGGAGCATGGCGACCGGGGAGGGCTGGCGCGGGTGGCCACGCTGCGCAAGCAGGTGCTGAAGGAGTCCCCTGCTCCGCATGTGCTGACGCTGCTGGGAGGCGACACGCTGTCGCCGTCGGTGGAGTCGCTGCTCGACGTGGACGGCAAGCAGCTCAAGGGCCGGCACATGGTGGATGCGTGGAACGCGCTGGGCCTGGATGTCGCGGTGCTGGGCAACCACGAGTTCGACTTCGGCGACGACGTGCTGCGCGAGCGCATCCGCCAGTCGCGCTTCCCATGGCTGGGCGCCAACGTGACGGACGCGAAGACGGGCGCGCTGTTCGAGGGCGTGAAGGCCTACGAGGTCCGCGAGCTGGGGGGCATCCCCGTGGGCCTGTTCGGCGTGGTGCTGACCGAGACGAAGACCTCGACGAAGGCGGGGCCGGACACCCAGTTTGGCGACATCTGCGCGGCGGCGAAGGACGCGGTGGCGAAGCTGCGCGAGGCCGGGGCCAAGGTCGTCGTGGGGCTGACGCACCTGCCGTTGGAGCAGGACCGGCAGCTGGCGAAGTGCGTGAAGGTGGACGTGATTCTGGGCGGGCATGACCACGTGGGCGCGGCGGACCGCACCACGGGCACGCCCATCTTCAAGGTGCCCGCGGAGGCGGAGGAGCTGGGCCGGCTCTCGCTGGACGTGGACCCCGCGACGGGCACGGTGCGCAAGGTGTCCTGGACGCGGATTCCCGTCACGAAGAAGGTGCCGGAGGACGCGGAGTTCAACGAGGCGATGAAGGCCTATGGGCCGCTGTTCGCCCGGCTGGCGGAGCCCGTGGGCCGCACGCCGGTGGCCCTGGATGCGCGCAGCACGCAGGTGCGCACGCGGGAGACGAACCTGGGCTCATTCGTCGCGGACGCCTTCCGCGAGGCCGCGGGCGCGGACGTGGCCGTCGTCAACGGGGGCGCGCTGCGCGCGGACACCGTGCTGCCCGCGGGTGTCATGACGCGCCGGGATTTGCACTCGCTGATGCCCTACACGGACGAGCTCGTGGTGGTGGAGCTCCGAGGCGCCACGCTGCGCGCGGCCCTGGAGAATGGCGTCAGCCTGGCTCGCGAGGACTCGAGGCCGGGCCGCTTCCTCCAGGTCTCCGGCATGCGCTTCACGTTCGACCCGCGCAAGCCCGCCGGAGCGCGCGTGGTGGACGTGAAGGTCCACGGCAAGCCGCTGGACGCCGAGGCCACGTACCGGCTCGCCACGCTGAGCTTCCTCACCAGCGGCAAGGATGGCTACGACGTGCTCAAGGGCCAGCCCACCACGCCCGCGCTGAAGGACGGACGCTCGCCGCTGGACGTGCTCGCGGACGCGTTCAAGTCAGGCAAGCCCGCGCCGCGCGCGAAGGCCGAAGGCCGCATCACCCGCCTGGGCGGAAGCGCGCTCGCCCCGGATGCGCGCAGACCCGCACCTGCGCTGAAATAGCCCTGGCTGGAATTCGCGCGCCCTCGCATCCAGTTTCAGACAATCCGACCGCTTGAAACCTGGGTGCATTTCGCCCCGTGTCTGGCAATGAACGCGAGGGATTGCTCCACTCGCGCGCCGGCGGAGCACCCCTTCATCTCCGACGAGACAAACCCGGCCCGGGAGAGCTCCCCACCACCCCCACGCGGGAGTTCCCATGGCCGAGTTGGAGACGTTTCAATTGCCGCAATCCGTGAGTGGAAGCGAGTCCGACGTCGCGCTCGGGCTCACCCTGATTCGAGCCTGGCGACGCGACGGCATCTTCCAGCTCCGGATGAGTGAGGCCCAGTCGGAGAAGGCCCAACGCGCCTTCGAGTCGAGCCGCCGCTTCTTCCGCCAACCCCTGGAGGACAAGGCCCGGTGCGTGAGTGATTCGACGTACAGCGGCTACGTCGCCTCCGGCGAGGAGCTGACGGCGGGCGAGGCGGACTACTCGGAGATCTTCACCGTCTGCAAGGACGTGCCCCTCACGGATGCGCGCGTGCAGGCGCGCTGGCCCTGCCATGGCCCCGCGCCCTGGCCGGACGAGACGTACCGCCGCGACATGAAGGACCACACCGACGAGCTCGGCTCCACGGGAGAGCGCCTGTTGCGACTGGTCGCGCTGGGCCTGGGGCTGGAGGTGGGCGCCCTCACGGCGCTGACGCGGGATGGCTGGCACCACATGCGCGTGCTGCGCTTCCCCGCCCGCTCCGCCACGGCGACGCGCGGCATCGGCGCGCACACCGACTACGGGCTGCTGGTCATCGCCGCGCAGGACGACGTGGGAGGGCTCTACATCCGCCCGCCCGTCGAGGGAGAGAAGCGCCGCCGCAACTGGCTGCCAGGTGAGAGCTCCGCGGGCATGTACGAGCACGACGAGCCGTGGACCTTCGTGAAGCCCGTGCCCGATGTCCTGACGGTGTTCCCGGGCGACATCCTCCAGTTCCTCACGCGGGGATATCTCCTGTCGACGCCGCACAAGGTGGCGCTCAACACGCGCGAGCGCTTCGCGATGGCCTACTTCCACGAGCCCCACTTCGAGGCGTGCGTCCGCCCCCTGATGACGCCCGGGCCCGACGAGTACATCCACTACGGCTCGCACTTCACGAACATGTTCATGCGCTGCTACCCGGACCGCATCACCACCCAGCGCATCCTCGACGAGGACCGGCTGACGACGCTCGCCTGGCTGCGAGAGGACGCCGTCCTGCGCACCGCGCCCGTGGAAGACCTGCCCCTGCCCCTGCACCGCGCGGCGAGCTGAGCCCTCAGGACGACGACGCCACCGTCACGGCGTCGTCCACCCTCGCAGCCGATACACGATTCGCCCCGCCAGCTCGCGCAGCACGTCCGTGCTCTGCGACAAGGAGGACGCCCGAGGCACCCAGCTCAATCGCCCCGGGCGCGTGGCCGGCATCCGCTCGTCCACCGGCAGCGTGTCCGGCCGCAGGCCCACCGCGGCGAAGCAGCCCGCGGCGCGAGGCATGTGCGCCGCGCTCGTCACCAGGAGCAGCCGCTTCCAGCCCCGCTCGCGAATGATGCGCTCGGACTCCAGCGCGTTCTCCCGCGTGTTCCGGCTCCTGCCCTCGGTGACGATGCGCTCCGAGGGCACGCCCCATTCCTGGAGCAGGCGCGACAGCACGTCCGCCTCCACCACCGCCTGGGGACGCGGGTCCAATGAGCCTCCCGAGATGAAGACGTGACTCGCACGCCCCTCGCGCACGAGTTCGAAGCCCTTCAGCACGCGCTCCGACGCGGCGTTGAACTCGATGTGGCCCGAGCGCTCCGTGGCGGACGGGTCCAACCCTCCGCCCAGGACGATGACGGCGTCGTACGTCACGCCCGGCACGGACGTGTCTTGTGCGCCCGACTCCACCGCGTACGTCAGGAGCGTGGACACCGCCTCGGTGGAGAAGAGGTAGAGCACCAGCAGTCCCGCGGCGGCGAGCCCTCGGGAGAGCCGGGGCCCGCGGCGAACAAGGCCGCTGACGAGCAGGAGCAGCAACGCCCAGGTGAGCGGTGCCAGGAAGAGGTCCAGCACCTTCGAGAGAATCAGGAACACGTGGCGCGGAGGCCCTTCAGCGCTCGCCCCAGTGGAGCTTCTGGCGAAGGATGGAGAAGTAGGCCACGCGGGGGTTTCGCACCAGGTTGACGCGGTTGGCGGAGCGCACCACCTCGATGCAGTCGCCGCCCTGCAGGCCGTGGCCCGTCTGCCCATCCAGCGTGAGGTACGTGTCCGCCGTCTCGCTGCGCAGCGTGATTCGGATGGTCCGGTCCGCCGGCACGACGATGGAGCGCTGGGTGAGCGCGTGCGAGCAGATGGGCGACAGCACCGTGCAGTCCACCGACGGGTGGACGATGGGGCCACCGGCCGACAGCGAGTAGGCCGTGGAGCCCGTGGGCGTGGCGAGGATGACGCCGTCCGCCTTGTACGTGGTGATGGGCACCCCATCGATGGACGTCTCGTGGTCGGCGATGCGCGCCAGGGCGCCCTTGTTGATGACCACGTCGTTGAGGATTTCGTCCTCGATGAGCACGCTGCCGTTGCGGATGAGCCGGCACGTCAGCTTCATGCGCGAGTCCACCTGGAAGCGGCCGGCCTGCACCTCCTCCAGCGTGGAGAACAGCTCCTCCACGGGAACCTCCGTCATGAAGCCCAGGCTGCCCAGGTTGACGCCCAGGATGGGGACGCCGCGCCCTCCCAGGAGCCGCGCCGCGTAGATGAGGGTGCCGTCACCTCCCAGCACCACCGTCAGGTCCGCTCGGGCCGCCAGCTCCCGGTCCTCCACCCGAGGCCACCCCAGGACATGGGCCAGGGAGCGGTCCCCCAGCACGGTGAGATGCGGGTAGTGCTCGCGGATACGGGCCGCCAGCGCCACCGCCTCCGGGTTGTCCTTCTTCGCGACGATGACGAGGGTCTGCACGCGGGAGGCTTTTTAATCCAGGCGGGCACCCGGGCGCTCCCCTGATTTGCGCAAGGGCTCTCCCATCGGACAGACGCCCCGGCGAGGAGCCCTTCGGGGCGCTAGGTTTGGAGCTTCCATGGACCTCTTCGAACATGCCGGCCAGAAGGAGCAGGCCCGTCGGGCCCCGCTCGCGGAGCGGATGCGTCCACGCGCCCTCGACGAGTTCGTCGGCCAGGAGCACATCACCGGAGAGGGCCGCTTCCTGCGCCGGGCCATCGAGAGCGACCAGGTGCCCAGCCTCATCCTCTGGGGGCCTCCGGGCACCGGCAAGACGACGCTCGCGGGGCTGGTGGCCCGCTCCACCGGCGCCGCCTTCGACTCGGTGTCCGCCGTCCTCGCCGGCGTGAAGGACATCCGCGAGACGGTGGCCCGCGCCCAGGAGCGGTGGAACCTGCATCGCCAGCGCACCTTCCTGTTCATCGACGAAATCCACCGCTTCAACAAGTCGCAGCAGGACGCCCTGTTGCCCCACGTGGAGAAGGGCACCGTGACGCTCATCGGCGCCACCACGGAGAACCCGTCGTTCGAGGTCAACGCCGCGCTCCTGTCCCGCTGCCGCGTCGTCACCCTGCGCGGCCTGGAGGAGGAGGAGCTGGTGCCGCTCCTGCGCCGGGCCGTCGCGGACGCGCGCGGCCTGGGCGGCAAGGTGGTGGTGGAGGACGAGGCGCTGAGCTTCCTCGCGAGCACGGCCGGCGGAGACGCCCGCAAGGCCCTCACCGGCCTGGAGGTGGCCGCGGCCCACGGCGGAGAGAAGGTGGACCGCAAGGTCGCCGAGGAGGCCCTCCAGCAGAAGACGCTGCTCTACGACAAGGGCGGCGAGGAGCACTACAACGTCATCAGCGCCTTCATCAAATCCATGCGCGGCAGCGACGTGGACGGCGCGCTGTACTGGATGGTGCGCATGCTGGAGGCGGGCGAGGACCCCATCTTCGTCCTCCGGCGCATGGTCATCTTCGCCTCGGAGGACATCGGCAACGCGGACCCACGCGCGTTGAGCGTGGCGGTGGACGCGCTGCGAGCCTTCCAGCTCGTGGGCCTGCCGGAGGGCACCCTGCCCCTCACCCAGGCCGTGACGTACCTGGCGCTGGCGCCCAAGTCGAACGCGGTCATCGCCGCGTACACCGCCGTGCGCGAGGCCGTGACGAAGGAGGGCGCGCTGCCGGTGCCCCTGCACCTGCGCAACGCGCCCACGAAGCTGATGAAATCCCTGGGCTACGGGGGCGGCTACAAGTACCCGCACAACTTCGAGGGCAACTACGTCCCGGAGGACTACCTGCCCGAGGCCCTGCGCGCCCGGAGCTTCTACACCCCCACCCGCAACGGGCACGAGGCGGAGCTGGCCGAGCGCTACGAAGCCATCCAACGCCAGCTCGCGGAGCGCTTCCGCGAGCCTGGCGAGGAGGGATGAACTAGGAGGCTGCTTCCAACGTCTCCACTCCGTCGACGTCGTCGTCCTTGAGGACGCGCGGCTTCATGGAGCGGCCGGCGACTTCGTACTGCTTGAGCAGGCGGCGGAAGTTGGAGCGGTCCACGCCCGCGGCGCGCGCGGCGCTGGAGACGTTCTGGTTGTTCTTCTCCAGGAGCGCGGACAGGTAGCGGCGCTCGAAGGCGCGCATCGCCAGGCGCTTGGCCTGGGCGTACGGCAGGTGCGCCAGCGAGAAGACCTCCACCGCCGAGTCGGCCTGCGGCGCCGACTGGAAGCCGGGCGGCAGGTCCTCCACGTCGATGACCTCGTTGCTGGTGAGCACCACCGCGCGCTCGATGACGTTCTCCAGCTCGCGCACGTTGCCCGTCCACCGGTTGCAGGTGAGGGCCTCCATGGCGCGCGGGGAGATGCCCGCCACCTTCTTGTCCGCCTTGGATGCGTACAGCTTCAGGAAGTGGTGCGCGAGCAGCGGCACGTCCTGCGGCCTGTCGCGCAGGGGCGGCAGGTCGATGGTGATGACGTTGAGGCGATAGAACAGGTCCTCGCGGAACTTGCCCTGCTCCTTGGCGCGGGACAGGTCCACGTGGGTGGCGGCGATGACGCGCACGTCCACCTTGACGGGCTCGTTGGCGCCCACGCGCTTGACTTCACCCTCCTGCAGCACGCGCAAGAGGCGCACCTGGGTGGCCGGAGGCACATCGCCAATCTCATCCAGGAAGATGGTGCCGCCGTCGGCCGCTTCAAACAGGCCCTTCTTGTTGCCCGTGGCGCCGGTGAAGCTGCCCTTGATGTGTCCGAACAGCTCGCTCTCCAGCAGCGTCTCCGTGAGCGCCGAGCAGTTGACGGCGACGAAGGGCTTGTCCTTGCGCGAGCTGCGGTAGTGGATGGCGCGCGCCACCAACTCCTTGCCCGTGCCGCTCTCGCCCTGGATGAGCACCGTGGCGGTGGAGTGGCTGACGGTCTCCACCAGCTTGAAGACCGAGCGCATCTGCGGCGACTGGCCGATGAGGTCCTCGAACTGGCTGCGCACGGTGAGCGCCTCTTCCAGCGCGCGGGTGCGGTCCTTGAGCGCCTTGCGCTCGGCCGCCTTGGCCACCGTGAGGCTCACCTCGTCGATGTTCTCGAAGGGCTTGGTGAGGTAGTCGTACGCCCCCGCCTTCACCGCCTCCACCGCCGTCTCCACGGTGGCGAAGGCCGTCATCATGATGACCTCCACGTCCGGACGGTCCGCCTTGATTCCGCGGAGCAGGTCCATGCCGGACAGGTTCGGCATCTTGATGTCGAGGACGACGACGTCGATGGACGGGTCCTTGGCCGCCGTCAGACCTTCCACCGCGTCATCAATGGCCACCACCGGGTGGCCCTCGCGCTGGAGAATCTGCGTCACGGCCTTGAGGACGACGGAGTCGTCATCCACGACGAGGACTTTGGCGCGCTTGACTTGGTTCACGGCAACCTCTCGAGCTGCAGGGGAATGGGCAGGAAGACGGTGAAACGGGAGCCGGCGCCCACCTGGGTGTCGACGTGGAAGCTGCCCCCGTGGTCCTGGACGATGCGGTACGCGATGGACAGACCCAGCCCGGTGCCCTCACCGGGGGGTTTGGTGGTGAAGGAGGGCTCGAAGATGCGCGGCAGGTGCCGCTCCTCGATTCCGCAGCCGGTGTCGGACACCGCGAAGAAGCAGCGGTCTCCCTCGCGGCCCGTCTCCAGCGTCAGCTTGCCTTCGCGCCGGGGCAGCGCCTGAAGGCCATTCTGGAGCAGGTTGAGCACCACCTGCGCGAGCGTGCCGGGGTCCCCGTACACCTTGGGGAGCCCTTCCTTCAAACCCAGGGACAGCTCCGCGCGAGGCGTGGCCTTGATTTGCGCGCGGAAGAGCACCGCGGCGTCCTCCACGCAGCGCGACAGGTCGAACAGCCGCCGGTCCTCCACGCGGCTGTGCCGGCTGAACTTCAGCAGGCTCTCGACGATGCGCTTGCAGCGCAGCGCGCTCTCTTCAATCAGTCCCAGCGATTCCAGGTCCGCGTCATCGCGGCCCGCGTCGCGCGACATGAGCTGCGCGAACGCCAGGATGCCGCCCAGCGGATTGTTGATTTCATGCGCCACGCCCCCCGCCAGCTGCCCCACCGCCGCCATCTTCTCCGTCTCGATGAGCCGGCGCGTCATCGCCTGCTCCTCGGTGACGTCGCGATACGTGCACACCACCCGCTCATCCCCGGCCATGGGGTACGCGGCCACCACGTACGTCCTGCCCCCCTGCTGCACCTCACCGCGCGCGCCCTTGCCACTCTCCATCGCCGCCGGCAGCGGGCAGCCCGTGCACGGCTCGTTGCGGCCGAAGAGGTAGCGATAGCAGGCGACGTCCGACGGAATCTGTTCGATGGAGCGCCCGGCCACATGCGCGTACGCCAGGTTCGCCCGCCGCACCGCGAAGTCGCGACCGCGGACGACACACAGCGGCGTCTCCATGCAGTCGAACGACAGCTCCCACTCGCGCTTGGCCTGGCTTAGCATCCGCGTGCGCTGCGCGACGCGTTCCTCCAGGTCCGCGTTGAGCAGCTTCAGCTCCGCGTTCTGCGCCTGCGTCACCCGGTACAGCCGCTCGTTCTCCGCCTGCAGCGCGTACTGCTCGAACGCGCTCTTCACCGTCAGCACCAGGTGGCTGTCGTTCCAGGGCTTGGAGATGAAGCGGAAGATTTCGGAGCGGTTGATGGCCTCTTCAATGGCCTGCTGGTCCGCCTGCCCGGTGAGCATGATGCGCTGGGCGCGCGGCTCCTGCTGCTTCACCCGCGTCAGGAACTCCACCCCGTTCATCCCCGGCATGCGGAAGTCGGAGATGACGACCTCGGGACGGAACTCCTCCACCGTCCTCAGCGCCTGCTCGGCGTCCGTCGCGGTTTCGATATCCCAGTCACCCCGACGCAGCACCCGGCGGATGGACTTGAGGATGTTCTCCTCGTCGTCCACGAGCAGCAGCCGGCCGCGCGGGGCGGCTTCTGGCTTCGGGAGCTGTGCGGCGAGGGGTCCCATGGGATTCTTTCCGTCCCATGACATTTGCAATGCGTTTGCCAGCCGGTGGGGCACTGCAAACCCATGGAATCACGAGATGATTCGACTCCCCGACAATCGAGGGCCGGGGTCATCTTAGACTCATCCCCTATTCATGGGTCAATACCAACCCAGGGTCTTTGACCCAGGTCAGTCGCCCTGCGAGGAGGAGGGCGGCAAGAGGGACATTTGAGAGTGGAGACAGATGCGATCCCTCCCCTCGTCCTTGGCCCGGTAGAGGGCCTCGTCGGCGGTGAGCAGCAGCTGCTCGGGGCTGAGGACGGTGCGGTGGGGAAAACTGGAGACGCCCAGCGAGGCCGTCACCAGAAGTGCTCCATCCGGCCCTACCCGCAGGGTCGCCAAATCCCGGCGGACACGCTCCGCGACGGACAGGGCACCCGTCAGGTGGGTGCGAGGCAGCAGGACAGCGAACTCCTCGCCCCCGTACCGAGCCACCAGGTCCGTCTCGCGCACGCTGCGCTGGAGGGCGGCGGCCACCTCCCGGAGCACTCCGTCCCCCGCGGTATGGCCGTGCCTGTCGTTCACCTGCTTGAAGTGGTCCAGGTCCAACAGGATGAGTGCCAGCGGGTCGTCGTAACGCTGTGCCCGGCGGAACTCCTCGCGCAGCCGCTCCTGGAAATGGCGGTGGTTGTGGACCCCCGTCAGCCCGTCCGTCGAGGACAGCCGCTGCAGCTCACCCACCTGGTTGGATAGCTGGGTCAGCCGGGCCTGGGTCCGCAGGCTTTTTTCCACCCGGGCCCGCAGTTCTTCCGCATCCCATGGGTCAAAGACGACCTCAATTCCCTGGGCGAGCGCACCCAACCAGACGCCCCGGGTTTCCCTGTCCGCCAGGAGCACGACGGGGGGACCTGGCGGTCCTTCCAGGGCCAGCAACTTGTCGAGCCACTCCAGGGATGACGGCTCGCCAGCCGAGCGGGCGACCCACACCACCAGGTCCACCTCTCGCGCCAGCCGGCCTACCTCGGGCCCTGGGGAGGCCAGCCGGAGGCAGAAGTCCTCCGGCCCGAGCGCCCGCGCCAGCCGGGCCAGGGTTGACTCCGCTTCGTCCACCACCAACAAGGTGCAGGGCCTGAGGGTCACAGTATCCCCGGAAAATGGTAACTCCACGGTACCACACAGGTGCTCTCGGGTGGGAGCCCCATGATTGATTTAGGACCCAGGGCTTGGTACCGAACCGCCCGAGCAGTCCCCCCGTACCCCGAGGTCCTCCGTGGCCAAGTACCCCAGCATCAGCCTCTTCCTTCCCGCCTGGAACGAGGAGGACTACGTCGAACGGGCGGTGGGGAGGGCCATGGAGGTGCTGCCGCAACTGACGGACGACTTTGAAATCATCGTCGTCAACGACGCGTCGACGGACCGCACGCAGGAGCTGGCGGAGGCCATGGCGCAGCGGATTCCGCAGCTGCGGGTCATCACCCATCCGGTGAATCTGAAGTTGGGCGGGGCGATGCGCACCGGCCTCGCGGCGTCGACGAAGGACATCGTCGTCTACTCGGACATCGACCTGCCGTGGGACCTGCGGGAGCTGGAGCGCTCGCTGCACCTGCTGGAGTACCTGGAGGCGGACATGATTTGCGCCTTCCGGTTCGACCGCACGAGCGAGGGGCCCAAGCGCATCGTCTACTCGTTCGTCTACAACATGCTCATCCGGGCGCTGTTCGACATCCAGATCAAGGACGTCAACTTCAGCTTCAAGGTGATGCACCGCCGGGTGCTGGAGTCGATGGAGCTCAAGAGCCAGGGCTCGTTCATCGACGCGGAGCTGGTGGTGAAGGCCATCCGCAAGGGCTTCCGCGTGTTCCAGATGGGCGTGGACTACTTCCCGCGCACCCGTGGCGTGTCCACGCTGGCCTCGCCCTCGGTCATCGTGAAGATGGTGAAGGAGCTGGTGAAGCTGTACCCGGAGACGCGCACGCCGACCCCGCCCACGCAGCCGGTGCGCCTGCCTCCGTCGGTGCAGCCGCTGCGCACGGTGTCCTCGGGCGGCCGTACGGCGCGGGGCTGAGCGGGCCGTGACTTCGCGCCCCACGCGCCTGGTGGTGAATGCGGACGACCTGGGGCTGCACCCGTCGCTGGACGCGGGCATCCTCCGAGCGCACCGCGAGGGCATCGTCACCAGTGCCACGTTGCTGGCCATGGGGCCCACGGCCAGCGAGGCCGCTTCCCGCGCGAAGGCGCAGGGGCTCGCGGTGGGGCTGCACCTGGCGCTGTCCACGCGGCTGGCTCCGGCCGCGCCCGCGGAGGCGGTGAGCACGGTGGCCCCTGGAGGCAGGCTGCGGGGGAGCTGGGCGGACTTCGCGCGGGACTGGCTCCTGGGGAAGGTGCGACGCGAGGAAGTGGCGCTGGAGCTTGACGCGCAGCTTCAGCGAGCGCGCGAGCTGGGCGTGGCGGTGGACCATCTGGACGGGCACCAGCACCTGCATGTGCTGCCGGGCATCCGGCCGCTCGTGGAGTCACTGGCCGCGCGCGAGAAGCTCCCCGTGCGCTGGCCGGACGCCCTGCCCCGCGTGTCGTGGCTGCGAACGCCTGGGCCCGCGCTGAAGACGACGCTGTTGACGGTGCTGGCGCGCACCGCGCCTCGTGCGCCCCAAGGCGTGCGACGGGTGAGCGCGGGAGGCGTGTTCGAGGCGGGGCGACTGGACGAGGCCGCGCTGCTCGCCGCGCTGGACGCCCTGCCCTCGGGTGACTTCGAGCTGGGCTGCCATCCCGGTGAGGGCGCGCCGCAGGTGCCAGAGGACCCGGCGTGGCGTTATGGCTGGCAGGCGGAGCTGGCGGCGCTCACCAGTCCTCGCGTGAGGGCGCGCCTCGACGAGCGAGGCATCCAGCTCCACAGCTACGGGACGCTCGCCTCCGCGGCGTAGAGCACACGAGCGAAGGCAACCCGCCTCGCGTCACTCGCCTCGGCGCCATGGCGCGCACGACCGAGTTCGGCCCGCATTGAATCGCGGCACAACGTTCGCGTCGCTCGCCTGGCGCACGACAGAAGGCGGCCGCCTCGCGTCGTCACGGCACGACCTACGGAGCACTCGCCTCCGCGACGTACAGCACGTGAGGCGTCGTGTAGCCGCGCCCCAGGTCCACCACCTCGCGCACGGTGAAGCCCGCGTCCTGGAGCAGGGCCATCATCTCCGCGCGAGGCTTGAGCACCATTCCACCGCTCGCCTTCGTGCGCCGCAGCAGCGACACCATCACCCACTCCTGCGCCAACGCCTTGCGGTGCTTCCAGGAGCCGTCGCCTTCCACCTCCTTCAACAGGAAGCGTCCTCCTGGCTTGAGCAGGCCATGCACCGTGCGAAGGAACGCGGGCCACTTCGCCTCGGGCAGCAGGTAGAGCACGTCGCACACCACCGCCGTGTCACATGCGCGCGGCAGCGCGGGGGCCAGCACGTCCTCCACCGTCCCCTCCGCGAGCTTCACTTGCGGCAACCCCGACAGTGCCTCGCGCGCCCACGTCACCTTTCGGGGGTCCGGGTCCACGCCGTGCACCGTGCGACTCGGCTCCGCCAACGCCAGCAGCGCGGAGAGCAGGCCGTGCCCGCAGCCGATGTCCGCCACGGTGCCACCCGACACCCGCTCGGCCACCGCGAGCAGCGGAGCGGAGGACGCCCGCGCATGCACATGGAAGCGCTCGGCGGCGGGGAGTCCGGCGTACAGCGCGAGGGCCTGCTCGAGGAGCGTGCTCATGAGATGTAGTAGTCCGCGCCAAAGGCCCACGACAGGACGAGCAGCGACACCGCACCCACCACGAGCGCTCCTTGAAGCACGCGCGGCCGCTGCCTCAACAAGAGCGCCCCCGTGAGGAAGACCGGGAACGAGGACAGCAGATACCGCCCCATGCCCATGAAGTCCTTCGTGGACCATGCGGGCAGGCCGACAATCGCCAGCACATACACCGCATAGCCCCACCCCAAAAGCTTGCGCGTGGGCCACACCAACGCGAGCGCCAGGAAGGTGAAGAACGCGTGCGCGGCCAGTCGGAAGGCCTCGCGCTTGTCGGTGGGGTTGAGCACCACGCGCTCGAACCAGCCCACCTTGAGCCACGTGTGCCAGCCGGGTTGCTGCGACCAGCCCGCCGCGCCCTGGACCTTCACGAAGGCGAGCGGGTCTCCGAACTGGTGCCACAGGTAGAGCATGTAGCAACCGAAGCCCAGGCCCGAGAGCACCGGCATGAAGTCCACCACGCCCCACTTCTCGCCCCGCGCGTGTTTCCACTCCAGCCGCC
Organism: Myxococcus sp. CA039A; assembly: GCF_013336645.1. Classification (NCBI taxonomy): domain Bacteria; kingdom Pseudomonadati; phylum Myxococcota; class Myxococcia; order Myxococcales; family Myxococcaceae; genus Myxococcus; species Myxococcus sp. CA039A. The sequence continues at coordinate 18,662 of NZ_JABUMQ010000072.1, forward strand.
GCACGAGCAGCCCCAGCACCACCGCGGGCGCCACGGGCCGCGCCGCCGTGGCCACCGCCGCCACCAGCACCGCCGGAGCCAGGTGCCCCTTCTCCAGGAGCAGGAAGGACGACACCACCAGCAGGACGAACAGCGCGTCCGAGTACATGGCGCCGTAGAAGTACATGGTGAAGGGATACAGCGCCATCAACAGCCCGGCCTTCAGCGCCGTGTCGTCATCCGTCAGCAGCTTCGCCCAGCGCGTGAACATCAGCAGCGCCAGCGGGCCACACAGCAGGGTTATCAGCACCCCGGCCTGATAGACGTTGGGCCCCAGTGTCTCCACCGCGCGGATGACCAGCGGATAGAGCGGGAAGAAGGCCACCGAGCTCTGCTCGCCCGGCGTGTACTGGTAGCCCTCCTGGGCAATCCGCATGTACCAGCTCGAATCCCACGCCACCCAACCCATGGTGACGTACTCGTCCAACCGGACGACGGGGTTCTGCGGATTCTTGTGGAAGTAGCGCCACGCCCCCGCCGCCGCGGCTGCGCCGCAGAGCAGGACTGCGACGAGGACAACCAGGGCGATGGTGCGGGACGCGGAGCGGGCCATGCGGGCGGCAGGCTGTTCCTAGAACACCGCCCCGGTCAAGCACCGGGGTGGGAAGTCGCGCCCCCCACCCCGGTCACCTCGCGCTCAGCGAGGGTAGAACGTCTTGCCTGCCTTCACCATCTCCACCAGGAGCGGCGCGGGCGTGAAGCGCTCACCGAGCTTGTCCTGGTAGTGCTCCAGCTTCCGCAGCAGCTCCGCGGGCCCCTTGCTGTCAGCGAAGTGGAACGGGCCCCCGAGGAACGGCGGGAAGCCCAGGCCGAAGATGGCGCCCACGTCGCCGTCGCGCGCGCTGCGGAGGATTCCCTCGCCCAGGCAGCGGATGGCCTCGTTCACCATCTGGAACACCAGTCGCTCCGCCATCTCCGAGGCATCGAACGACTTGCGCTCCTTGCCGTGCGGCAGGAGCCCGTAGACGGTGGGGTCCACCTCCTTCTTCTTGCCGTTCTCGTAGAGGTAGAAGCCCTTCTGGCTCTTGCGGCCCAGCCGGCCATCGGCCACCACGCCATCCAGCGACTTCGGCGCCGCCATGCGCTTGCCGAAGGCCGCCTCCATGATGGGCCCCACCTTGTGGGCCACGTCGATGCCCACCTCGTCCAACAGCGTCATCGGCCCCACCGGAAAGCCGAACTCCACCAGCGCCCTGTCCAGCGCGGCGATGTCCGCGCCCTCGGCCAGCAGGTGCGCGGCCTCGTTCATGTACGGCGCGAGGATGCGCGAGGTGTAGAAGCCCGGCCCGTCGTTCACGACGATGACCGTCTTGCCCTGCTTGCGCCCCACCTCCACGCAGGTGGCCGTCACCCAGTCCGCGGTCCCCGCGTGGGTGATGATCTCCAGCAGCGGCATCTTGTTGACCGGGCTGAAGTAATGCATGCCGATGACCTGCGCGGGCCGCTGGCTGCCCTTGGCCAGCTCGGTAATCGGGATGCTGGAGGTGTTGGACGCGAAGATGGCGTCGGGGCCGGTGACGGCCTCCACCTCCGCGAGCATGCGGTGCTTGAGCTTCAGGTCCTCGAACACCGCCTCGATGACCAGGTCCGCCGCCTTGAAGCCGCTGTAGTCGGTGCCGGCCGTAATCCGCGCCTGCTTCGCCGCAGCCTCGCGCCAGGTGAGCGAGCGCCGCTTCACCCGCTCGTCCAGGATGCCCTGCACCTGCTTCATCGCGCGGCTGGCCCCCGCGTCGTCCTTGTCCTTCACCCGCACCTGCGCGCCCTGGAGCACACCGGCCACGTAGGCGATGCCTCCACCCATCAGCCCGCCGCCCAGCACGGCCACCTTCTTCACCTCGCGCGGCTTCACGCTGGCGTCCGCCGTGCCGTTCTCCTTCTTCAGCGCCGTGGTCGCGAAGAAGACCTCCACCAGTCGCTTCGACACGTCCGACATCACCAGCTCGCCGAACGCCTTCGCCTCCGCCTCCAGGCCCGCCTTGCGCCCGGACTCCAGGCCCACGCGAATGACTTGCAACGCCTTCTCCGGCGCCGGGTACTTGCCGCGCGTCTTCTTCCTCAGCTGCTTGCGCGCCTGGTCGAAGAGGACCTTGCGGCCCAGCGGGTTGTCCTCCAGGGCGACCTCCGCCCACAGCTCCTTGTTCGCAAGTCCCTGGAAGAAGCCCGCGACACCCTTCTTCTGCCCCACCGCCTTGAAGCCCTGGCCGTGCGCGCGCTCGGGCTTCAGCGTGCCCGCGGCCAGCTCCCGGGCGCGCTGGAGCGCGATGGCGCGGAGGATGGGCGTGGGCACCACCTCGTCGACGATGCCCAGCTTCTTCGCCTTGGACGGCTTGACGCTCTTCCCGGTGAGGATGAGGTCCAGCGCCGCCTGCACACCGATGAGCGCGGGCAGCCGCTGCGTACCGCCGGCCCCCGGAATCAAGCCGAGCTGCACCTCTGGCAGGCCGAGCGTCGTCCTGGGGCTGTCCGTGGCGATGCGGTAGTGGCACGCCAGCGCCCACTCCAGGCCTCCGCCCAGACACGCGCCGTGGATGGCCGCGACAACGGGCTTGGGGAATGCCTCCAGCCGGTCGAAGCCCACCTGCCCCTGCTGGCTCATGGCGGTGGCGTCCTCCGCCGTCTTGAGCGTCTGCAGGTAGTCGATCTTCGCCCCGGCGACGAAACTGTCCTTCTTGCCGGAGATGAAGACCACCGCCTTCACCTGGGCCTCGCGCTCCACCTCCTCCAGCAGGAGCGTGAAGGCCGCGCCCACCTCGGGGGACAACGTGTTGACGGCCGAGTCCGGCAAATCGAACGAGACGACGGCGACGCCGTCCTCCACGGTGAGGGAGAAGCCCTGCTTCGCCTCCAGCTCTTCAAGCTTGATGGCCATCACGCACGCTCCAGGACCACCACGGCGCCCAGGCCGCCGGCGGCGCAGACGGTGCACATCACCGTGTTCTTGTTCCGACGCTTCAGCTCGTTGAGGGCCTGCGTGACGATGCGCGCCCCCGTGGCCCCGAAGGGATGGCCAATGGCGATGGAGCCGCCCGTGACGTTGAGCCGCTCGCGGTCAATCTCCCCCACCGGCTCGCTCCAGCCCGCCTTCTTCGCGAACGCCTTGGACGCGAGCGCCTGGAGGTTGCTGCCCACCTGCGCGGCGAAGGCCTCGTGCATCTCCACCAGGTCGATGTCCGAAAGCTTCATGCCCGCGCGCTTGAGCGCCGTGGGCACCGCGTACACCGGCCCCTGCAACAGCTGGTCTCCCGGGTCCGTGGCCGCGTACGCGTGCGAGCGCAGGTAGCCCAGCGGCTCGTACCCCAACGCCCTCGCCCGCTCCTCGCTCATCAACAGCAGCGCGGCGGCGCCATCCGTGAGCGGCGACGCGTTGCCCGCGGTGACGGTGCCATACTTGCGGTCGAACACCGGCTTGAGCTTGCCCAGTGCCTCCAGCGTGGAGTCCTCGCGGATGATGTTGTCGCGAGTCACCGTCTGCTCGTACTGGGGCGGCACCGAGACGTGCATCACCTCGTTGTCGAAGCGCCCGTCCTTCCAGGCCGCCGCCGCGTTGCGGTGCGACGCCCATGCAATCCGGTCCTGCTCGTCGCGGGAGATGCCGTTCTCCTTGGCCATCTTCTCCGCGCTCTCGCCCATGGACAGGCCCGTGGAGTACTCGGCGATGGCGGGCGGCACCGGCACCAGATCTGTCGCCTTGAGCTTCTGGAAGGGCCTGAGCTTCTCTGGCAGCGAGCGCCCCTTGGAGGCCGCCGCCAGCGCATGCGCCAGGGGCCGGCTGGTGAACACGGGCGCGTCCGACATCGCCTCGGTGCCGCCGGCGATGGCCACGTCCACCTCGCCCACCGCAATCGAGTTGGCCGCCGTCGTCATCGCCTGGATGGACGTCGCGCAGGCCTTCGTCACCGTCGCCGCTTCAATCTTCATCGGCAGGCCCGCGGCGATGACGACTTCGCGGGCGATGGACGGCGCGGTCAGCGACGGAATCACCGTGCCGAACACCAGCTGGTCGATGACGTTCGGGTCCAGGTCCGAGCGCTGCACCAGCTCCTGGACCACCATGCGGCCCAGGTCCAACGCGGTGAGCCCGGCGAAGACAGTGCCCGCCTTGACGAATGGGGTCCGCAGGCCGCGGACGATGGCCACCCTGCGGTGACCGTTACGCTTCTCGCTTGCCATGTGTGCCTCACCCTCCTGCGACGACGAGTGAGGCCCATCTAACGGGCGGTGATGCGCCGCGTCAACCCGCGATTGACTCAAGAGTCAATCCGCGAGCACTTGTCGCGAGGCACGTCCGGCTCCCAATAGAGCGAGGGGGCGAAGGACCCATGACGGGCACCTCCACCCCCTCGTCCTGCTACTCACGGGGCCGGGCCCCGTTCACCTACTTCTTCGCGTTGGTGCCCGCGCCGGTGTCCGACTGCGGACCCACGGTGATGTCGAAGCGCACGCCACCCGCCTCTTCGACCTTGTCCGGCTTCTCCTCGCTGGCCGAGTGCTGGACCAGGTCCACCGCGAACTTGCCCTGGTCCGCATCAGTCACCTGCGCGACGAAGCGCACGCCGACATGGTGAGCGCCGTTCGGGTCCAGAATCAGGCCCTCCAGCCGCGCGCCGTTCGGGTTGACGATGCGCACCTGGCGCTCGCCCACCACCTCGAAGCCCGTGCCCTGGTGCTGCCAGCGCGCCCACAGCTCCTCGGGCAGGGTCAGGAAGAGCTGGCCGCGCTCCAGGAAGGACGGGCCGCCGGTGCGGTCCGGAATGCGAACCTCCAGGGCCGCCGTGCCGTGGGCGTCACGCAGCAGGTTGCGCAGACGGAAGTCGTACTCGCTCGCGGGCGCGAACGGCGTCAGGTTCACCACGTTGATGTTCTTCCACGCCAGGTTGTTGTTCCAACGCGTGTTGTTGAGCGTGTTGGAGCCCGCAACCTCCACCAGCGTCATCGGGTCCTGCGTCGACACCCACCGCGACAGCAGGCAGTAGTGGCCCGGCGCCGGCACGCCCGTCCAGGGCACCATGAACTCCTGCGTGGCGCCCGCGGGGATGCTGACGGCGATGGTGCCAATGGGCGCCCAGTCCGTGGGCCACACGGCCGCGCCACCGGAGCCGGTGTAATAGACGAGCAGCGTGCCACTCGCCGGGTTGCCCGGGGGCACGAGCGGACCGTTGTTGCGCAGCGTCACGTAGACGAAGTTCGTCTGGCCGAACTCCGGGTTCTGGTGGCCCACGCAGCCGGCCGTCTGGCAGACGCGGATGTCGGGGCTGATCCAGATGGGGTCCACCGTCGGCGTGAGACCGAAGTCGCTGCCGTTGTCCTTGGAGTACACGTCCACGCGGCACTGGGTGATGGTGAGCGAGACGAAGTCCACCGCGGAGTCGTCCTGGACGATGACATCCACGAAACCCTGCGCGTTGAGGGTGGGGATGAGGTTGACCGCGCCGGGGAGCGCCGCCAGGTTGAGGTTGATGGTGCCCGTGGCGCCAAAGGCGATGCCCAGGTTCGTCAGGGAGTCGCCAAAGCCGGTGGCGACCTGCGTGCCCGCGGGGCCCATGAACAGCAGACCCATGGAGTCATTGCTGCCCAGGTTGCGCACCGACATGCGCAGGGTGGCGCCACAGATGGGGCCATTGCGACGCAGGTTGGTGAAGGTGGTGGCGAACCACCGGTCGATGCTCGTGTCGTCGAAGGCACGCGAGCCGGGGAAGGTGTAGTTCGCCGCGATGTAGTTGAGCATGCCCGTGCTGGGCGACACCGGCTCGGTGGGCAGCACGAAGCCGTCCGCGACGCCGTGGGTGAAGGTCTGCGCCTGGGCGGTGCCGCTCCAGGTGAAGGCCATCAGGGCCAACAAGGTGATGGCTGAGCCAAGGATGGTTCGGGGGTGTGAGTGACGATGTTGCATACGCTCCTCGTGGTGCCGCGGGTTCAGCCGCACCGGTCCGGGTCGAAGAGGTCAGAATCGAGATGAGTGAATGAATGGCGGGCTGCGGCCGGAGAGGGAGCAATGCTCGTGCCCAAAACCAAACAAAGACATTGCGGGGATGACGCACCGCTCAATGCCTCGCGCAGAGACCTTTCACGCCACAAGAGTCGAGCTCCGTGTGGCGTGAAAGGTTACGTCGGGCCGCGCGCATTCCCAGACGGCGCGCAGCGGCCCTGAAGCTTTACGGTGTCAGCGTTCCCTGACGAAGCGCGAAGCCGTGGCGGTGCACGGCCTCCACGGCGAACTTCGCGGCCTCGGGGTCCGTGGGCGGGAGGATGCCGTGGCCCAGGTTGAAGATGTGCCCCACGGGGCCCGCGCGCAGGAGGATGTCTTTGACGCGCCCATCCAATTCCTCACGCGGAAGGAACAGGTGCAGCGGGTCCAGATTGCCCTGGACGGCGATGTCCGGCCCCAGCACGCGCCGGCCTTCGTCCATGGGCAGCGTCCAGTCCAGGCCCACCACGTCCGCGCCCGTGCGCTGGAGCAGCGGCAGGTGCGTGGACATGCCCACGCCGAAGACGATGACGGGCACGCCGGTGGCCTTCAGCTCGGACACCATGCGCGTCAGGTAGGGCAGACAGAAGCGCTCGTAGTCCCACGGCGACAGCTCGCCGCCCCACGAGTCGAAAATCTGGACGATGCTCGCGCCCGCCTCCACCTGCATCTTGAGGTAGGGGATGAGCGTGTCGGTGAGCTTGCCGAACAGGCGGTGCGCGAGCGCGGGCTGCTCGAACATCAGCCGCTTGATGAGGATGTAGCTCTTGGAGCCGCCGCCCTCCACCATGTACGCGGCCAGCGTGAAGGGCGCGCCCGCGAAGCCGATGACGGGCACGGAGTCGTTGAGCGCCTTGCGGGTGCGGCGGATGGCCTCCGCCACGAAGCCCGTGCCCTCCACCGGGTCCGGCACGCCCAGCCTGTCGATGTCCGCCGCGGTGCGCACGGGCTCCGGGAAGTGCGGGCCCTTGTCCCCCAGCTCCAGCGTGATTCCCATCGCCTCCACGGGAATCAGGATGTCGGAGAAGATGATGGCCGCGTCCACGCCCAGCCGTGTCACCGGCTGCACCGTCACTTCGGCGGCCAGGTCCGGGTGCTTGCACAGGTCCAGGAAGGCGATGTTGCCGCGGATGGCCCGGTACTCGGGCAGGTAGCGGCCCGCCTGACGCATGAGCCACACGGGCGTGGTGTCGGTGGGCTGGCGGCGTGCGGCGCGGAGGAGTCGGTCGTTCACTTCGGGCTCTGGGTCAAAGCTCCGGTCGGGAGCGGAGAAGGATGGGACGGATGAGGGACCACGGTGCCGCGGCAGCGGGGCGCTGCTCCCAGGCCACTTCCACGCGAAGGGGCTCCTGGCTCGCGACGTCGGACTCATCCGACTGGGGAACGTAGAGCAGACGGTTGGGTCCCGCTTCCCAGGAGAACTTCCCCGGGCCGTCGTCGCGGACGAGCTTGTACTCGAAGACGCCCCCCACGGGCAGCGACAGTGTCACCGCGCCGGCCTCGGGGCGCAGCGAGCGCTCGGCCTTCCACCCGCCCAGCTCCGGCCCGCCGCCCACCACGCGCACGGACGCATCTCCCGTCGCGAGCACCACGGTGCGCCGCTCGCCTTCGCCGCGCGACCACGCCCGTGCCTTCCGGGCGAGCGCCGCGAAACCACCCGGCGTGCGCGGCTTCAGCCGACGCAGCGTCACCTGACCGGGCGGATTCGTGACGTGGAAATACGCGGACTCGGCGAGCCGCCCCAGCATGCCCTGCGAGCCCGTCAGCGGATCCACGCCCTGGCCGGCCTCGCCCAGCGCCTCCGGCAGGAACACATCCCGGGGCTTCGTCCCGGAGTTGATGCCGATGAACACGGCTTCGTCGGGAGTCACACGGGCGTAGGCGAAGAGGTCCTCCCGGGCGGCGAGCACCAAGGTCTCGCCACGCTGGAGGGCCTCACTGCCCCGCCGCGCTTCCAACAGCCGACCAATCCACGCACGCAGCGGGTGGTCCGGCGTGAAGCGCATGTCGCCCCGGTTCTCCGGCTCCTTCGCGCCGGTGAGCCCCTCCTCGATGCCGTACGTCAGCGCCGGCACCCCCCGCGCGGTGAGCTGCACCGCCAGCGCCCGCTTCACCTTCTCCAAGTCCCCGCCGCACTCGCTCATGACGCGGGGCAAATCGTGGTTGTCCAGCAGCGTCACCAGGGAGTCGGGCGCCGGGTTCAGCCGGTCGTTGAAGAGGACCGCGCCCAGATGCGCCGGCGAGCGGCCCCGACAGAAGACATCCACCAGCGCGAAGGCCAGCGGGAAGTCGAACATCGTCCCGAAGCGGCCCTCCTTCATCACCCGCGACAGCAGCACCGGGTCGCCGTCCAGCAGCTCGCCCAGGAGGAGGAAGTCGTTGCCCGCGTGCGCGCGCAGGTCGTCGTTGTAGCGCGCCCAGAAGTCCATCGGCAGGTGCTTGACGGCGTCCAGGCGGAAGCCCGCGGGCTTCACCGCGTCCACCCACTTCAGCGACTTCGACAGCAGGTGCGCGTAGACCGCCTCCTGCTCCACCGCCAGGTCCGGCAGCCCGTGCACGTCGCGCATCACCAGCTCGCGCGAGTCATTCCAGTTGTCGATGGGCCCCAGGCCGTGGAACCACTCGGGCTTCTCGCGCGTGAGCCGCGTCTCCGGGCCCACGTGGTTGAGCACCACGTCCAGCACCAGCCGCATGTCCCGGCGGCGCAGCTCGTCCGACAGCCGCGTCAGCAGGGCCTCGTCACCGAAGCGCGGCTCCACCCGCCCGAAGTCCTCCACCCAGTAGCCGTGGAAGGCGCCGTAGCCGTAGAACTTCTCCGTCCGCATCTGGAAGACGGGTGAAAGCCACACCGTGCGGACACCGAGCGACTTCAGCCCGTCCAGTCGGTCGATGACACCTCGCAGGTCTCCGCCGTGAAAGGCCTGCGCGTCCTTCGCATCCACCGTCCCGTCATTGCCCGCGTCCCCGTTGGAGAAGCGGTCCACCATCACGAAGTAGATGGCGTCTCCGGCTGGCGGCGTCCACAGGCCCCTGTACGGCGCGGGAGAGGGAGGCGGCACGGGAGGAGCCTCGGGCCCGGGAGGCGGCAGCTCCGTCGGCGTGCTCTTGCCCGGCTCGATTCCCTCGCCGGCCGGCGCGTCCAGGCCGGGCACCACGCCAGGGCCCCCTTCCGTGTTCGGCACCAGCATGGGAGAGGCGAGGAACGAGTCGAACAGCGCGGCGGCCTGTCCCGAAATCTGCCGCGACACCTCGTTCTGCGCGTCATCCTCGCGCTGCTGGTCGAACTGGAGCGCGGCGCCGTAGTCCTGCAAATCACTGGTCGGCTCCAGCGTGGACGTGGCGCGGTTCGCCGTCGTCTTCACGTACACGTCCCAGGAGAAGCGCCCCCCCACCTGGCCGAAGAACGACACCCGCGTCTCCACCAGCAGCAGCAGCGGAGCCTCCGGGGCCTGCGCCTTGAGCATCGCGAAGCGGCGCTGCGAATCCGTCACCTTCGCGAAGTCAGTGGCGTACCGCTCGTAGGGCACCTCCTGCACCTGGAGGTTGCGTTTGGCCAGCGCCTCCAGAACGCGCTGACGGACGCCTTCGGGGACCTGGGCCACGGTGCCGCGTCGCTGCGCGTCGTCCCGGATATAGGCCACCGCCACCACGGTGCCCTCGGGCGCCAGCACCGGCGGCCCCTGCCGCTTCAGGCAGCCCGACGCCATGAGCGCCAGGATGAGGACGACCACCCACCGCTGTCTCAGAACCATCCTTCGGCCTCGATGGCGACCACCGAGTGCCAGTGGCGCTCGGGGCCGATGTACGTGTTGTACTGGTCCAGGCTATCCACGAAGGAGTTGCCGAACGCCGCGTGCTGCGAGGAGTGCTGCAAGCCATACAGCAGCCGCAAGCTGGGGCGCGCGTAGATGCCTCGTCCCGTTGGATTGAGGACGACACCCACCTTGCCCTGCCACGTGTTGCGCGTGTCGCTGTCGCCGTACTCCAGGCCGCGCGAGTCCGGGATGCCCCCGGAGTTGGTGAACACCGAGTCCACGTGGTTGCGATACAGGTTGCCGTTCTTGCTGCGCTCCGTGGCGATGCTCGTCTCCACCAGCAGATGCACGCGCTCGGTGAGGAAGTACTGGAGCCGCAGCACCGTGGACGCGATGAGGCGGTCGTCGTCGCCGGGCTTGATGGCGTTGTCCTCGTTGAACGCGTACCCCACCCAGACGCCCCACAGAGCCTCCAGCTTGTCGGGGATGAGCTTGATGTAGGCCTCGTTGCCCAGCGCCGCCTCGTAGCGCTCGTCGGTCTGGTCCGCGATGAAGACCGAGAACTCCCTGTCGCGAACGCGCTCCGTGTAGGACTGGTCCGGGTGCTTGCGCTCGAAGGTGAGGTACAGGTTGTCCCAGATGAGCGGCCCCACGTTGCCGAAGCCCACGTAGCCCATGGCCCGGTATGACAGCGCGCTGCGGGGAGTCAGGTTGCCCACCTCGTAGTCCGCCTGACCCGGGTTCTGCTCGAAGTAGCGCTGCACCACCTCGCGCCGCACGTAGTCTTCGTAGTTGGTGTTGGGCGACGCGTAGAGCGCGTTGCGATTGCCCCGCACGTCCGGCTCGTAGCCGAGCTGCCCGCGCACCCCCAACTCCAGGTGCCCCGGAATCAGGCGGTAGCGGAAGGACGCGGCGCCGGTGAGCACCGTGTTGTACTTCTGGGGACGCAGCGTGTAGCCGCTGTCACCCACCGCCAGCAGCACGTCGTAGCGGTCTCCCTGGTATGTGCCGGACAGGCCCACGGTGTCCCAGAGCAGTGTCGCCGGCCGCTGGTCGTAGATGTGCAAGTCATTCCAGCGGTCCTCGAGCGTGCCGAGCTGCCACGTCACCCTGTCGAGCAGGATGTTGCCGGCGCGCACGAACAGGTAGTCCGCGCGGAAGTTGACGAAGGAGCCGTTGCCCGGGTCCGCCGAGCGGAACGAGGTGCCGGAGAAGCGCGTGTGCACCTCCGCCCAGGCCTCGTCGGTTCCCGGCGCGGACTGGAGCACGTCCAGCCTCAGGTTCAGCTCGCCGTAGGGGCTCTCGTTGAGGAGCCGGCCGTACAGCCAGTAGTACCCGAGCTGGCCGGAGCCGCCCGAGAAATCCGGGCGGGTCATGATGCGGAAGTAACCCGCGGCGCCGAAGCGATCTCTCGACGCGTCGGCCAGGGTGACGAGCGGGATGAAGAGCAGCAGGAGGGCGCCGAGGCGCGCTGGCAGGACTCGCATGGACGGGCCCCGCTTATAGCGCACCTCGCCTGCCTGCCCCTACTCCGCGCGCAGGACGACGATGGTGCGCTCGGGCACCCCGTAGGTCACCCCCGTCACGGGGGACGGCGCGTCGAGCCAGGAGTTGCCGGTGACACGGGGCTCCAGGCCCGTGGCGGACAGGTACTCGGGACTGTCGAAGTACGCCTGGGTGTCGATGAGCCGCTTCCACTGGCGCCCCGGAGGCAGGGTGAACTCCACCGCGCGCGGCTCCATGTTGATGAGCACCACCAGCTCCGGGCCGAACGACGTGTCGGGGTAGTGCATCATCAACTGCTTGGTGTCCCAGCCCACCTCCTCGGTGTTCTGGGCGCTCTTCCACACCAGGGGCGAGCCCTTCTCGTAGTCGGGCGGCGCAAAGGCGTAGGCGTGCTCCTTGCGCAGGCGGATGGCGGCCTTGACGAACTCGTACATCCGGTGCCGCTCGTCGCGCGCCAGGTAGGCGCCCCACTGGTACCAGTTGAAGGGGTTGTCCGCGCGCGTGGAGTAGGCGTTGTTGTTGCCCAGCTGCGTGCGCATCCACTCGTCGCCGCCCAGAATCATGGGCGTGCCGTGGCTGATCATCATCGCCATGAAGGCGTTGCGCATCATCTGCCGGCGCATGCTCTCCCCGCGCGTGTCACCCACCGGGCCCCAGTTGCGCGAGCGGTTGTGGTCCTCGCCGCTCACCTTGTCGCAGAAGGGGCTGTTGGGCGTGTCGCAGCACACCGGGTTGAGCGGGCCGCACTTGTTCTGCTTCACCTCGTACGTGAACAAGTCATACATCGTGAAGCCGTCGTGCACGGTGATGAAGTTCATCGAGTGGTATGGGCGCCGGCCGTTGCGCGAGTACCACTCCTTGCTGCCGTACATCAGGAAGGCGCCGTCCGCGGAGCCCGGCCTGCCGCACAGCGAGCCCTCGTTGGAGTTGAGCTTCCAGTCGTCGCGGTTGATGAACGCGCGCCACCAGTCGCGGAAGCGGCCGTTCCACTCGTACCAGCCGTTGCCGGGCTGGGTGAGCGAGTTGGGGAACTCGCCCATGGGCATGCAGTACCAGCCGCCCGCGCTCCAGGGCTCCGCGATGATGCGCGTGTTGTAGCGCTGGAGCACCGGGTCATCGACGATCTCCTGAAGCACCGTGTTCTTCGGGTCGTCCCAGCGGTTGTAGTCCTGATCCCTCTCGCCCAGGATCGGCGCCAGGTCGAAGCGGAAGCCATCCACGTGCAGCTCTTCGACATAGAAGCGCAGGCTGTCGATGATGAGCTTGCGCATGGGGCGGTGGTTGGGCCGCGTCTGGTTGCCCACGCCCGTGTTGTTCCAGTACGTGCGCCGGTCCCCGTTGAGCCCGTAGTACGCCTGATTGTCGATGCCGCGGAACGAGTACACGCCGGCGACCTCCGCCGGGTCCAACGAGTCCAGCGGCTCACCGGGCAGCACGTCGTCCGACTCCAGCTTCTCGCGCCAGAGGCCGCCCTCGCCGGTGTGGTTGTAGACGACGTCGACGATGACCTCGATGTCGCGCTTGTGCAGCTCCTCCACCATCCACTTGAACTCGTCGACGACCTCGTTCGGCCGCTTGAAGGCGGCGTAGGACAGCTCGGGCGCGAAGAAGTTGATGGTCTGGTAGCCCCAGTAACCGCCGTCCAGCGGCTTCTCGTGGATGGGGAGCAGCTCCACGGCGGTGATGCCCAGGTCCTTGAAGTAGTCGGCCTTCTCGCCCAGGCCCCGGTAGGTGCCGGGGAAGCGCACGCCGCTGGCGGGGTCCGCGGTGAAGCCCTTGGCGTGGACCTCGTAGACGATGAGGTCCTGCCACTTGTGGCCCGCCCACTGCTCGTTCTGGCGGTTGTCCCGCCACTGCCGCTCCCCGTCGCCCCACTGGTAGTCGCTCTGGACGAGGACGCTCTTGGCGGAGGCCGCGTACGTCACCTCCGTGCGCGCGGGCCCGCTGGCGGTGCTGCCCTTGCTCCAGTCGTGGTCCCGGTGCAGCGCCTTCGAGTAGGGGTCCGTCAGCAGCTTGTTCGGGTTGAAGCGGTTGCCGTCCACGTCCGCGTCCGCGCGGAAGCCGTGGATGGAGCCGGGGAACCAGCGTTGATCGAACTCCCAGTTGGGACCCCAGGCCCGGAAGCCGTAGTGCTGCCCCAGGCCCACGCCCTCCACGTAGACGTTCCACACGTCCCCGTAGCGCGTCAGCTCATAGGTGCGCGAGGGCCGGTTGCTCTCCGGATCATCGAACAGGAGCAGCTCCAGCCGCGTCGCGTTCTCCGAGTAGAGGGCGAAGTTGACCCCCTGGTCGGTGAACGTCGCGCCCATGTGCTTCATCGACTCGACGTCCTCGACGGTGTAGCTCGGGGCGCGGGCCTCGCTGTGGTAGAGCCGGACGTAGTCGCTCTCGCTGCAACCGACGGCGAACAGAAAAGCGACCAGGGTCGCGCCCCTCGAGAGGGACCAACGGGGAGTGCTCATACGGTGGGGTAGACCTCGACGGACCGGATGTCAGCTTCCATAACAAGCGCCTTCTGGGGCTGACAAGGCGGCCACCCCAGTTGTCCCTCTACGGACCCCGGAAACTTCCGGATGGCCCGGCGCGAGAATAACGCACCGCGCCCAACCGGCGAGGTTTGGGGAAAGCGCGACGCTCCGGGTAATGTGCCCCGCCGTTCTCTCCCCTCATTTTCGAGCGCGTCTTGTCCGAAGTCACCTTGAGCGGAATCAAGAAGTCGTTTGGCCCGAACCTCATCGTGAAGGGCGTGGACCTTCAGGTGGGACAGGGCGAGTTCCTGGTCATGGTGGGGCCGTCGGGTTGTGGAAAGACGACACTCCTGCGGCTCATCGCGGGGCTGGAGCAGGTGGACTCGGGCGAGGTGCGGATCGGCGGGGCGCGCGTCAACGACGTGCCCCCGAGGGATCGCGACGTGGCGATGGTGTTCCAGTCGTACGCGCTCTACCCGCACATGACGGTGCGGGAGAACCTGGCCTTTGGCCTGACGCTGAGGAAGTTCCCCCCGGCGGAGATCGCCTCCCGGGTGGCTGAAGTCGCGACGATGCTGGAGCTGGGCCACCTGCTGGAGCGCAAGCCCAAGGCGCTGTCGGGTGGACAACGTCAGCGGGTGGCCATGGGGCGAGCCATCGTCCGGCGCCCGAAGGTCTTCCTCTTCGACGAGCCCCTGTCCAACCTGGACACCGCCCTGCGAGTGCAGATGCGCGGGGAGCTGGCGCGGCTGCACCGCCGGCTGGGCGCGACGATGATCTACGTCACCCACGACCAGGTGGAGGCGATGACGCTGGCCACCCGGGTGGCTGTCTTCAACGCGGGCGTGTTGCAGCAGGTGGGACCGCCGTTGGAGCTCTACAACCGCCCGGCGAACCGCTTCGTCGCGGGCTTCCTCGGCTCGCCCGCGATGAACTTCCTGGAGGCCCGGCGCGACGGCGCGAACCTGGTGGGCAAGGGCTTCACGCTGCTGTCCCCCTCGGACCTCGCCCCGGGTGCGACGAACCTCCTGGTGGGCCTGCGGCCCCAGGACCTGCGCGTGGCGGCGCTGGGCCCCCTGACGGGCACGGTGGACGCGGTGGAGCGGCTGGGCTTCGACGGCTATGCCTTCGTCAGCACGGAGGCGGGTCCGGTGGCCGCGCGCTTCGACAAGGGCTCCCAGGTTTCGGTGGGAGACAAGGTGTCGCTATCGCCGGTGGCGGACGCGCTGCACGTCTTCACCGAGGATGGGTCCGTGGCCCTGCGCCACCCGGTGGACCGCGAGTCGCTCGAGGTGGCGTCTTGAAGAGGCTGCTGGCGCTGGTGCTGCTCGCGACGGCGTGGAGCGCGCACGCGGCGGAGCCCCAGACAGCACCCCTCAAGCTGTGGCACGCGTACCGGGGTGGCGAAGAGGCCGCGCTCCTCCAGGCGACCACGCTCTTCACCGCGAAGACGGGCGTGCGGGTGGACATGCTCGCCCTGCCCTATGACGCCTACGCGTCCAAGCTGACCAACGCCATTCCCCACGGCGCGGGGCCCGACGTCTTCATCTTCAACCACGAGCGGCTGCGCAACTTCCAGGGACAGAACCTGCTGGCGCCCACGACGGCGACCCTCGTCCGGGCCGACTACTTCGCCAACACGGTGGAGGCGCTGGAGGTGGATGGCCAGGTGTACGGCTATCCGATGTCGCTCAAGTCGCTGGCGCTCTATGTGAATACGAAGCTGGTGCCGCGCCCGCCCACCACCACCGCGGAGCTGCTGGCGCTCCTGCCCACCCTGTCGAAGCCCGAAGAGGGGCGCTTCGGGCTGGCGTACGAGAGCGGAGACTTCTACTTCCACGCGCCATTCCTCTTCGGCTTCGACGGGCCGCTCTTCGACGCCACGGGCCGCGCGAGCTTCGACACGCCGGGGATGGCGCGCTCGCTGGCCTTCGTGAAGCGGCTCCAGGACGAGCGGATGATGCCCCAGGAGGTGTCTGGCGCGCTGGTGAAGACGCTCTTCAACGACGGCCGCGTGGCGATGACCATCAGCGGCCCCTGGTTCGCGGGAGAAATCGCACCGTCCGTGCAGTACCGCGTGGTGGCGCTGCCCACGGTGAGCGAGACAGGCACGCCGATGAAGCCCTTCCTCGGCGTGGAGGCGGCGTTCGTCTCCTCGCGCACGGAGCAGGCCGCGCGGGCGCACGAGCTGGCGCGATTCCTGTCGCTGGGCGAGGCGTCGCGGGTGCGCACCACGGTGGGCCGGCAGATTCCGGCGGACGTGGCCGCGTACCAGCTCCAGGAGGTGAAGGACGACACGCTCATCTCCTCCTTCCGCGAGGCGGCGAAGGACGCCACGCCCATGCCCAACACGCTGGAGATGGCCCGCGTGTGGGAGCCGATGAAGCTGACGTTGCGCGCGGTGCTCCAGGGCGGAACGCGGCCCGAGGACGCGGGTGCGCTCGCGGACCGTCGCTACCGGGCACTGCACCGGGAGCGCCCGCCCGACGCCAGCCCCATGCCCTGGCTGGGTCTCGCCGGAGTGATGGTCCTGGGCGGAGGCACGGCGTGGGTGCTGCGGAGGCCGGCGCAGAGCCAGACGTTCCGTCAGCGCTATCCGGATGTGTCGCGCGCGGTGGCGTATGTCGCGCCCGCGGCGGCGGGTCTGCTGGTGCTGGTGTTCATCCCCTTCGTGGTGGGCCTGTCGCTGTCGCTGTTCCACCACGACGCGGGGCAGTACACCTTCGTGGGCCTGGCCAACTTCGTCGACATCCTGGCCAGCCGTGGCTACAGCATCACCGAGCCGCTCTCGTTCTACTTCACGCTCGCGGTGACGCTCTTGTGGGCGGTGGTGAACGTGGTGCTGCACGTGAGCATCGGCCTGGGGCTGGCGCTGGTGCTCAAGGACCCGCTGCTCAAGATGCGGGGCATGTACCGGGTGCTGCTCATCATCCCGTGGGCGGTGCCCAACTACATCACCGCGCTGATGTGGAAGGGGATGTTCCACCGGCAGTTCGGCGCCATCAACGGCCTGCTCGTCGCGCTGGGCCTGGAGCCGGTGAGCTGGTTCACCCGCTTCTCCACGGCCTTCGCGGCCAACGTGGCGACCAACACGTGGCTGGGCTTCCCGTTCATGATGGTGGTGGCGCTGGGCGCGCTGCAGTCCATCCCCCCGGAGCTGTACGAGGCGGCGGAGGTGGACGGGGCGAGCAAGTGGACGCAGTTCCGGCGCATCACCCTGCCCCTGCTCAAGCCCGCGATGTTGCCCGCCGTCATCCTGGGCAGCGTGTGGACGTTCAACATGTTCAACATCATCTACCTGGTGTCCGGAGGCGAGCCGGGCGGCGCCACGGACATCCTGGTGTCGGAGGCGTTCCGCTGGGCCTTCCAGCGCAATGAGCAGTACGGCTTCGCGGCGGCGTACTCGGTCCTCATCTTCGTGGTGCTGATGGGCTGGTCCGTCTTCACCCGGCGCCTGATGAAGCCCGAGGAGGCGTCATGAAGAAGCCCTCCGGCTTGAAGATGGCCGTCATCCACATGGGGCTGAGCCTGATGTGCATGGTGACGCTCTACCCGGTGCTGTGGGTGGTGAAGATGGCGCTGTCGCCGTCGGACGGCCTGTCGCTCACCGCCAACCCGTTCCCGGACGCGGTGACGTTCGACCACTTCCGGGAGGTGTTGCTCGGCTCGGATGCGCAGGGGCGCTGGGTGTTCGGCCGGCAGGTGCTGTCGAGCTTCATCGTCTCCGGCGCCACGACGGTGGTGGGGCTGACGCTCGCGGTGACGGCGGCCTATGCGCTGTCGCGCTTCAAGTTCCCGGGCAAGGAGGGTGGCATGCAGGCCCTGCTCGTCACCCAGATGTTCCCGGCGACGCTGATGCTGGTGCCCATCTACGGCATCCTCCAGAAGCTGAGGCTGCTCGACAGCCTCACCGGGCTGGTGCTGGTGTACGCCACCACCGCCCTGCCCTTCTGTATCTGGATGCTGAAGGGCTACTTCGACACGCTGCCGCGTGAGTTGGAGGAAGCGGCGGTGATGGACGGAGCCTCGCCCTTCCAGGTGTTCATCAAGGTGGTATTGCCGCTGGCCCGCCCCGCGCTGGCCGTGACGGCGCTGTTCTCCTTCATGACGGCGTGGAACGAGTTCGTCCTCGCCGCCACGCTGATCAATGACCCGACCCGCTTCACCCTGCCCGTCGCCCTCCAGCGGTACGTGGGCGAGTACAAGGTGGAATGGGGCAAGTTCGCCGCCTGCGCGTTGATTGTCTCCGCGCCGGTCATGGCGTTGTTCTTCGCTCTCCAGAAGCACCTCGTCGGCGGGTTGACCGCTGGCGGCGTCAAGGGGTGATGGCCGATGTCGTCGCGTTGTCCGCGGTCCCTTCTTCTCGTGTTGTCGTTGCTCGTCGTGGCCTGTGGTGATGACCCGGAGGGCGGCCAGCCCCCCTCGCTCACCC
>NZ_JABUMQ010000730.1:0-674 GCF_013336645.1 Myxococcus sp. CA039A
CGCCCACCCCGAACCCCCGGGGCTCATGGTAGGCAGGGGGCGTGGACCTGGACGCGCTCCGCCGTGAGCAGCACAAGCTCCGGCTCTCGTGGATGCCGTGGCTCTATTTCTCCCTCAAGCCGCGCCACCGCGAGTGGGCGGACGCGTGGCAACGCGAGGTGCAGGAGCGCCTGCGTGAGCTGGAGACCGTCGAAATCGCCGAGGGCTGCTTCATCGCCCCGGAGGCGCGCATCTTCGCCGAGCCCGGCCGCGCGGTCGTCATTGGCCCCGGGTGCAGCATCGCCGCGGATGCCTTCGTCCACGGCCCCGTCGTCCTCGGGCCCCGGGTGAGCCTCAACGCCCGCGTGAGCCTGGACGGCGGCGCCGGCGGCATCCGCATCGGTGAGGGCACCCGCATCGCCACCGGCGCCACCCTCTATGCCTTCGACCACGGCCTCGCCCCGGACCGCCCCGTGCGAGACCAGCCCGTCACCTCCCAGGGCATCACCCTGGGCGCGGATGTGTGGATAGGTGCCAACGCGGGCGTGACGGACGGCGTCACGGTGGGGGACCACGCCGTGGTGGCCATGGGCGCCGTCGTCACTCGCGACGTGCCTGCCTGGGCCGTCGTCGGTGGGGTGCCCGCCCGTGTGCTCGGGGACCGTCGCCAGCGCCACCGCTCGGGGGCTCCGGGC
>NZ_JABUMQ010000731.1:0-669 GCF_013336645.1 Myxococcus sp. CA039A
CACCTGGCCCGCACCCTGCCGGGGCGGCCCGCGCTTCCTCCTTCGGGGCACACCGTCCGCGCTCCCGCGCCGGCCCCGCGCGCCGTGCCCGTGTCGGAGGAGCCCGTGCCCCGGAGCGAGGCACGCCCTCGCACCGGCCGCACCGTGGACACGCTGCGCGCCGTGGCCCCTCCCCCGCAGCCTCCCGAGCGCAACGAGGAGACGGCGATGGTCCGCGTGCCCTCGCTCTCCGCCGAGCCCGGCAGCCACGCGGGTGTTCCCTCCCGACGCGCCGCCGGAGCCGCCCGTCGCCGGCCCCAGCCCCAGCTTCCCGCCGCCTTCCCCGACGCCGAGGTCACCACCCGACCCTCGCGCGGCTTCCAGGAGAACCGCCGCAAACCCGAGGACGAGGTCCCCGACGACGAGGACTCCCACGTCCACACCCTGCGCGGAGTCCCCGCCGTGGGCTCCGAATCCCGAGGCGGGCGCAAGGTCCTCGCCGGCGTGCTCGTCCTCGTCGCGGTGGCCGCCGCGGTGGTGGGACTGGGGCTCGATGGAGGCGTGGTGTCCGCCTGGGCCGCTCCCCTGCTGGGGCTCGAGCAGAAGCAGCCGCCGCCGGCGCCTCTCGGAGACAGGGACAGGCAACGCGTCCCGCTCCCTCGGGAGCAGACGAAGGCCCCACCCGTCATC
>NZ_JABUMQ010000732.1:0-662 GCF_013336645.1 Myxococcus sp. CA039A
CCCTCGCACCACCCACCAGGGAGCCAGGCGGGCGCCGCCGCATCCAACCTGGCGCGCACTCGCACTGTACCGCCCGACGGCTCCACCGACTGTGGGGTACGGCAATGCGCACATGGCCCGTGGGGAGGTCGGACGCTACAAGCCGCGCCACCGTGTCCGCCTCGTCCGCCGCCTCGTCCCTGTCCACGCCTTCCACTCCCGCCCTCTCCCCCGTCGCGTCCCCTGTCAGCGGTGACGCGCTCCAGTCGGGTGCCTCACGCGGCCGCATCCTGTTGTGCCTCGTGACGCTGTACCTCGTTTGGGGCTCCACCTATCTGGCCATCCGCTGGGTACTCCAGGGTGGCATGACGCCATTCCTCGCATCAGGAACGCGCTTCCTGCTGGCGGGAGCGCTGTTGTTCGGCGCGATGTGGCTCAAGGGCTCGCCGGTGCCGACCGCGCGACAGTGGGGCTCCAGCGCGGTGGTGGGACTGCTGCTCTTGGGTGTGGGCAACGGCGGGCTCGTGTTCGCGCAGCAGTGGGTGCCCTCCGGCGTGGCGGCGCTGGTGGTGGGCAGCCTGCCCATGTGGTCGGCGCTGTTCGGTGGACTGTTCGGCCAGTGGCCCGGAAAGCTGGAGCGCTGGGGACTGGCGGTGGGGTTCGGCGGCATCGTCCTGCTGAAC
>NZ_JABUMQ010000733.1:0-631 GCF_013336645.1 Myxococcus sp. CA039A
GTGTTAAGGACCACTCGCACACATTTTCGGGTTTGAGCTAGGGTGCTGCGCCCCGGAGTCGCCGGGTGCGGCAGGCCAACAAGGGCAATATGTCGAAGAAGCGCGTCCACGAAATCGCCAAGGAGCTCAAGGGCCACGGCATTGAGCTCGACAACAAGGAGGTCGTAAACGAGCTGTCCGCGCTCGGTTACGACGTCAAGAGCCATTCGTCCTCCCTCGATGACGACCAGGCGACCGCCGCCGTCCAGAAGATCCTGGACAAGCGCAAGCCGAAGCAGGCAGCGCCTCCCGTGACGGCGAAGGGGTTCGTGGTGCGCCGCAAGGTGGGCCCGCCCGCGGGCTCCGCCGAAGCGGGCATGGAGTCGCACTCCGCGGACTCCCATGACCACTACGATTCCGGACCCGTTGAGTCCGCTCATCCCCCCGTCGAGGCCTACCAGCCTCCCGAGGAGGCGCCTCGCGCCGTGGAGCCCCCGCCCGTCGCTGTCGAGACGGCTCCGGCTCCCTCCGTGGAGGAGTCTCCCGCCGTCACCGCCGCGCCCGCGGCTCCGACGGCTCCCCCGGTGACCGAGCAGCAGCCCGCTCAGGCCGCCACGCCTCCAGCCGCAACGGAGGCCCCCAAGGCCCCGGT
>NZ_JABUMQ010000734.1:0-624 GCF_013336645.1 Myxococcus sp. CA039A
GTGTATAAGAGACAGGAGCTGATCTCCGCAGGGGGATCGATAGCAGCGGCCGAACGGGAGCTCGGATGCAAGCCGAACGGCCTGTATTATTGGCTCAAGAAATGGGACTTGATCGGGATTAACCCGGAAAAGGCACGGGGGCTGCTCGGGCAAACAGAGGCGCAGGAGCCGGCAGCAGAGGCTGAACCGGTTTTGCGGGAGAAGGATCTGCCTGTTCGGGCGCCTGCAGATGCTGAAATCATTGCACATAAGGACGCTGAAATCAAACGTCTTTCGGAAGATTTGGCGAAAGCTCAAAAGGAAAACGACAATCTAAAGGGTCAGAATGCTTACGCTGCTGCTCTGGCCATCGAGACATCGGAAAAGCATGAGGATGAGATCAAACGTCTGCGCAATTTGCTAGAAGAGTCCGATCATATTCGTCGTAATGTATCCGAAACACACGCGAAGGTTCAGAGTCGATTGCAGGAACGTATTGAGCAACTCGAGTTTGAGAATTCGGAACTAACGAGGGCTTTGGAGGCAACTAAGCAACAATTGGCTGAACGTGATCAGGCGATTGCTGAACTTACCGCTGACCGTAGCGTCCTGCTTGACACGATCGACAAAGCGACACAGGAAGAG
>NZ_JABUMQ010000735.1:0-622 GCF_013336645.1 Myxococcus sp. CA039A
CTTCGGGCGTCCGCGAGGGGCCGCTGCCGAGGGTCGCGGTGCGCGGCGCTCGGGTGGTGACGAGGGTGAGCGCCCGTCGCGTGGCGCGGGTCGGCCGGCGCGCAAGGAGTGGGGCGCGGGTGGGGCGGACAGTCCGCGCACTAGCAGGAGCGCTGGCGCTGGTGAAGGCCGCCCCGCACGCAAGGAGTGGAGCGCGGACGGTGAGTCGGCTCGTGGTCCCGCGCGTCGTGGCGCGGACGGTGATTCGAAGCCGCGTTTCGGTGGTGACTCGAAGCCTCGTTTCGGTGGCGAGGGCAAGTCGCGCTTCGGCGGTGACTCGAAGCCTCGTTTCGGTGGCGAGGGCAAGCCGCGCTTCGGCGGTGACTCGAAGCCGCGTTTTGGTGGTGAGGGCAAGCCGCGTTTCGGCGGTGACTCGAAGCCCCGTTTCGATGGCGAGAGCAAGCCGCGCTTCGGCGGTGACTCGAAGCCCCGTTTTGGTGGTGAGGGCAAGCCGCGCTTCGGTGGTGACTCGAAGCCTCGTTTCGGTGGCGAGGGCAAGCCACGCTTCGGTGGTGACTCGAAGCCCCGTTTCGATGGCGAGAGCAAGCCGCGCTTCGGTGGTGACTCGAAGCCTCGTTTCGGT
>NZ_JABUMQ010000736.1:0-619 GCF_013336645.1 Myxococcus sp. CA039A
GGGCGCAAGCGCGGAGGAGGGGTGGAGGGGACAACAATCCACCACACGGCGATGGCAGGTGGGACAGCGCATCGATGGCGGCGGCGAGGGGAGTTCAGTCCGAGGTGCGTGCGGGCCCCTCGAAGCATCGCCTCTCGGCGGCGCGGACGGAAGCCTCCCCCAGAGGGACGGCCACCGCTTCCGGGGACGTCGGTGGGGCCATCAGGCCTCCTCCCGGCGCGCTCCCGGAGCGAGGCTCAGTCGCTCATCTCGGGGAGGTCCGGCAGGGTGTCCGGGTCCAGCTTCAAGATGACGCACAACCGGGTCAGGGTGGAGATGGTCGGTACCATGACTCCACGCTCCACCCTGGCGAGGACCTCCACGGGCATTTCCAGGCGCTCGGCGACTTCTTCCATGCCGAGCCCCGCCTGCTGGCGGGCGGCCTTCAGTGCCGCCCCGAGCACCTCGGCCCTTTCCGCGCGACTCGTCTTCATGGACGCGAGCATGACGCCATCCGGCCCGCTCGTCACCCAATTCACCACATGCTCCAGGTCCGAAGCATGGCCTCCAACATTGGATGGGGCCCCGAGGGATGGGACCTGGCGCCGACCGCCAACGCAGGGGCTCCCCGGGGTGGGGG
>NZ_JABUMQ010000737.1:0-613 GCF_013336645.1 Myxococcus sp. CA039A
GTCCTTGCCTTTAAACGTATTGACTTCGAGTTTCAGGCGACCCTTGGATCCCACAACCGTGTTCCAGTTCATGCGCAGCTTCTCGCCCTTCTTCTTCTGGCCAATGCCGGCGAAGAAGTTGGACAGCAACCCTTCGGTCTTGGTGTGCAGGAAGAGGTTATGGAAGACGACCACATCCCCGTATTCAGGTGAATGAACGGTCAGTTCCAGCTTCGCTTGGTTGCAGGGCGGCATTTTCTCGCTGCCAGCAAACCGCCCGCGTTCGAATTTCGTGACCGTGAAGTTGTAGTCTCCGGCAGGGAGAACAATAAACTCACCACCGTCCTTTTCAATTTCGTCGTCCCAATTCAATTCGCGTTCAATTTGACTCATGTATTGTTCCTCCCGTTGTTAAAATGGCAGATTTTTTCTGGTTTCTTGGATCATGGCAAATACTTGCGGCCATGCCCCGACAAGGACGCCCTCAATAAAGCCCGGGTCGTAGTTCACGATGGGCGTATCTATCGGATAATACCCTTTCTGACTTACGACGATCTGCATTTCCGACTCCGTCACCTGATGCTGAATCATCAGGTCCCGCAACGAACGCGGGATATTCGCATCGATCGAGATT
>NZ_JABUMQ010000738.1:0-598 GCF_013336645.1 Myxococcus sp. CA039A
GCGCGTGGTGGTGGGGCCGGACGACACCGTCTACGTCTCCAACCGGGCCGAGCGCAGCGTGTCCGTCATCCGCCGGGGTGACTGGAGCGAGGCGGCGCGCGTGGCGGTGGGCGTGGAGCCCATGGGGCTGGCGGTGTCTCCGAAGGGCGACACGCTCTACGTGGTGAACAGCACCGCGCTGGACTCCACCACGTACGGCACGTTGATGGCGGTGGACACGCGCTCGCTGGAGGTCCGCTGGGAGCTGCCGGTGGGCGAGGAGCCGCGCGGCATCGCCCTGGTGGACGATGGGCGACGGGCGCTCGTCAGCCTCTTCCGGCATAGCGATTTGGTGACGGTGGACCTGGCGGACGCGCACCAGCCGCGCATGCAGCGCGAGGGCACGGACCTGTACGCGCGGGCCAACACGGACGACAGCTTCGCCGACGACGAGCCGTTTCCGTTCCCCTCCACGAGCGTGTCCTTCCGGCCTCGCGGGATGTCGGACGTGGTGGTGTCTCCGGACGGCAAGCATGCCTACTCGCCGACGCTGTGGGCGCGCGAGGATCCGCTCACCGGTTCTGGCTCGAGCCCTGGGGGCGGTGGGTCGCTGTATGGG
>NZ_JABUMQ010000739.1:0-596 GCF_013336645.1 Myxococcus sp. CA039A
GGCGGTAGGCAATGCGCGGGGGGGACATGAAGGGCTCCGTCTGGATTTCCGCGACGCCCGAAGTGGCGCCATGTGCCTTCATTCTCTGAAACCCCGACTACGAGTTTCCTCGCATCCTTCATTTTTTGAGAATCCGTCCAAGGCTCCGCCCGGACGTGGAGTCGACTCGCACGGGAGGTGAATTCACTGCCGGGCCTGGGGCGCGGAATACCCACGCCTGTTTCTCTTCAATGAGAGTGGTGGGAGGAGCCCGGCTCGCCGCCGGACAGGGGCGAGGGGCCACCGGGGCGCAGCCGCCGCACGGCGCGCAGCAGGAGCTGCTCGTCGCGGGGGTTGGCGAGGAAGCCGCGGGCGCCGAGCTTGCGGGCCCGCTCGAAGCCCTCGTCGTCGGAGCTGCCGTGGACGATGAGGGCGCCTTCGATGTGGACCTCACCGGCCAGCAGTCCCTCCATGGCCTGGATGGGCGCGAGCACCACGTCGCCGGGGCCGGTATGCAGGACGTCCAGGGGCGTGGCGACGCGGGCCTGGTGTCCGTGGCGCGCCAACTGCCGGGAGATGAGGACGGCGGTGACGGGGGGCCAGCCATAGAGCAACAG